>NZ_CBDRFA010000013.1:0-133981 GCF_965343085.1 Nocardiopsis synnemataformans
GGGGTCGTCCGCCGGACGCGGCCTCGCCACCCGGGCACGGCGGCGCCTGCGCGTGTGCGCGCGCAGGGTCATCCACAGCAGGAAGGCGACCAGCAGCGCCGCGAGCGGCGCCACCGCCACGATCACGTTGGCGACCCCCTGGTGCACCCGCTCGACGAGTTCCAGGCTGCTCATCAGCATCGCCGCCGCGGCGAACAGGACCAGCACCGGGATCAGCACCAGGTCGACCCAGAGCCGCTCGCGCGGGGGCGCTCCGCGCAGCAGGTAGCTCACCCAGCACGCCATCATCAGCAGCAGGGTGTAGGTCACCGGGAACACGTGGGCGAGGAGGCTGCCCTCGTGGCCGCCGTACTCGGCGAACTGGAAGATGCCGTTGTAGGAGATGACGAGGGCGCACAGGGCGATGAGGCCGACGAACAGGCCGCCACCGACGAGAGCACCGGCTCCCGCGCCGCGACCTGCCGCGGGCCTACCGTTCCGTGTCCCTGACTCGGGGGCGTTGTTGTAAGGGGCCATCGCCTTCGCAGCGTAGTCGAGGCGGTGCCGCGAACACGAGATTCCGGCTGATTATGGTTGCTTCCAGGCGAGCCATCCCCAGGCGTTCTGTGTCGTTCTGTCGGAATATGCAGGGAGTAGTGGCAGGGAGAACCGCCGGACCGGGCTTCCGGTCAGGGTTATCTCACACCTCTTCTGCCCGAATACGGCCAATCACATATACGCACTTGGGGATGTCCGGGAGAGCTTCTCCCACCTGGGAGTCCCTGGTTTGTGACGTCGCTGTGAGGGGAAAGGGGATACGCTTGACAACGTGAGTCTGCGCTTCTATGACACCAGTGCCCGACAGGTCCGCGAGTTCGTCCCGCTGCGCGAGGGGGCCGCCTCCCTGTACCTGTGTGGTGCCACGGTGCAGGCACCCCCGCACATCGGGCACATACGCTCCGGAGTGAACTTCGACATCCTGCGCCGCTGGCTGACGCACCTGGGATACGACGTCACCTTCTGCCGCAACGTCACCGACATCGACGACAAGATCATCCGGGTCGCGTCGGACGAGGGCGTGCCCTGGTGGCAGGTCAGCGAGCGCAACCAGCGCGCGTTCACCCGGGCGTACGAGATCCTGGGCTGCCTGCCGCCCACCGTCGAGCCGCGGGCCACCGGGCACGTGCCCGAGATGGTCGACCTCATGGACCGCCTCATCGACGCGGGCCACGCCTACGCCACCTCCGACGGCTCCGGTGACGTCTACTTCGACGTGCGCTCCTACCCGCCCTACGGCGGCCTGTCCAACCAGCGCCTGGACCAGGTCGTGGAGTCGGCCGACTGCGATCCGGGCCGGGACAAGCGCGACCCCCGCGACTTCGCCCTGTGGAAGGGCGCCAAGCCGGGCGAGCCCAGCTGGCCCACCCCGTGGGGGCGCGGCCGCCCCGGCTGGCACCTGGAGTGCTCGGCCATGGCCACCAAGTACCTCGGCCCCAGCTTCGACATCCACGGCGGTGGCCTGGACCTGGTCTTCCCGCACCACGAGAACGAACTCGCCCAGTCCCGCGCGGCCGGGGACGGCTTCGCCCAGTACTGGCTGCACAACGGGCTCCTCGTCGTCGGCGGCGAGAAGATGAGCAAGTCGCTGGGCAACTCCCTGCTCATCCCGCAGATGGTGCGCAAGGTGCGCCCGGTCGAGCTGCGGTACTACCTGGGCCAGGTGCACTACCGCTCGGTCATCGACTACTCCGACGCCGCCCTCCAGGAGGCGGCCACCGCCTACCAGCGCATCGAGGGCTTCCTCACCCGCGCCGTCGAGGTGCTGGGCGAGGTCGTCCCGGCCGCGGACGTGCCCGCGGAGTTCGCGTCCGCGCTCAACGACGACCTCGGGGTCTCCCAGGCCCTCGCCGTCGTGCACGGCCACGTCCGCGAGGGCAACACGGCGCTGGCTGCGGGCGGCAAGGAGCAGGCCGCCGAGATCGCCGGTGAGCTGCGCACCATGCTCGGCGTCCTGGGCCTGGACCCGCTCGGGGAGCAGTGGGCCACCGGCGGCGCCCAGGGGCTGCGCGAGGTCGTGGACGCCCTGGTGGCGGTCGCCCTGGAGCAGCGCCAGGCCGCCCGCGGCCGCAAGGACTACGCTGCGGCCGACGCGATCCGCGACCAGCTCGCCGGGGCGGGCGTCGTGGTCGAGGACACCCCGGAGGGCCCGCGCTGGGACCTGCGCCGCGACTGAGGCGGCCCGTGCGGTGGCGCGGCGGCGTTAGTCTGGGAGTTTGCCGCCGCGTTCACGCCGGCAGGCCACATTCCACCAGCCGGATGCCCCGCGCCTCCGGTATGCCCGCAACACTGACGGGGAGGCGGCGACCATGCCGGCGAAGAAGAGCAAGAAGGGCCCGACCAAGGGCAGCGGAGGCAAGAACCGCCGCTCCCTGGAGGCCAAGAGCGGTACCCTGCCCGCCGAGCAGCGGCACTGGTACGAGGGCAAGCAACGGGCCAGGGCCGCCCGCCGCTCCGACTCCGGCGGCCAGGCCCGGGGAACGCAGCAGGGGGAGCGCCGCCGTCCGGACGCCTCCGACCTGCTGGTGGGGCGCAACCCGGTGGTGGAGGCGCTGCGCGCCGGTATGCCCGCCACCCGCCTGTTCCTGGCCAACAGCCTCGACCCGGACGACCGGGTCAACGAGGCGGCACGGATCGCGGGCGAACGCGGCCTGGACGTGCTGGAGGTCACCCGGACCGAGCTCGACCGCCGCTGTGAGAGCAACGGCCAGCCCGGTGCGGCCCACCAGGGGCTCGCGCTCCAGGTGCGCCCCTACCAGTACCGCGCACCCGAGGCCCTGCTGGACGCGGCGCTGGAGTCCGACTCCCCGGCGCTGATCGTGGCCCTGGACGGGGTGACCGACCCGCACAACCTCGGCGCCATCGCGCGTTCGGCCGCCGCGTTCGACGCGCACGGCCTGCTCATCCCCGAGCGTCGCTCGGCCGGGGTCAACCTCACCGCCTGGAAGACCTCCGCGGGAACCCTCGCCCGGCTGCCCGTGGCCCAGGCCACCAACCTGACCCGCGCGCTGGAGGGCTTCAAGAAGGAGGGCCTGTTCGTCGTCGGCCTCGACGCCGGTGGCGACACCCCGATCCCGGACCTGGAGCTGGCCACCGGCCCGCTGGTCATCGTGATCGGCTCCGAGGGCAAGGGCCTGTCCCGCCTGGTGCGCGAGACCTGCGACGTGGTCGCGAGCATCCCGATCGGCAACGCGGAGTCGCTGAACGCCTCCGTGGCCGCCGGGGTCTCCCTCTACGAGGTGGCCCGCCGCCGCGCCGCGGCGAAGTAGCACCCCCGCCGCAGTCCGCGGGGACCGGGCCGGGGGCCCACCGAACCTCCGGGCCCGGTCCCGTCCGGCTCCGCCGCCGCGGAGCCGGACGCAGCGTGCGACCTCCCGTTTTCCGGTCGGGCCCCGCGGGTAGCTGTGCTGCTGCACCTGACCATCGCAGAGGAAGCAGGTGGGCGGCATGGCGGCGACTCCCCCTATCCCCGACTACGAGGACCTCTCGATCCGGGCCCTGGACGAGCGCGTCCGCTCCCTCCCCGCGGAGCGGGTGCGCGAGCTGATCGCCTACGAGGAGAGCCACTCCGGCCGGATGGAGGTGCTGGAGCTCCTGGAGGACCGCCTGCACTCGGTCGAGGGGAGGGACGAGGCGCACCGGGGCGCCGGACCCGAGGGCCGCCATGATGTCGCCGCCGACGCGGCCGACGCGCGGGCGGTGCCCCGGAGCCCGGAGCGCCCGCCCGGCCGCGACCAGTCCTGACCGGGCGAACGGTCCAGGGAGTGCGCATGGTCGTCCGTGAGGAGGCCGCGGTATGAGGCTGCGGCGCAGCGATCCCGCCTCGCCGGGGATCACCCGGATCCGGCGCGGGCGCGGCTACCGCTACCACGGTCCGGACGGGAAGCCGGTCACCGACCCCGACGAGATCCGTCGCGTCAAGGAACTCGTCGTGCCCCCGGGCTGGCACGACGTGTGGATCTGCCCCTCGCCCGAGGGGCACATCCAGGCGTGCGGCACCGACGACGCGGGCCGCCGCCAGTACCTCTACCACCGGGAGTGGCGGCGCCGGAGCGAGGAGGCCAAGTACGACCGGATGCTCGACTTCGCCGCGCTGCTCCCCGGGATCCGGAGCACGCTGACCGAGCATCTGGGCCGCCGCGGGCTGGGACGCGAGCGCGTCCTGGCGGCGGCCGTCCGCCTGGTCGACCTCGGCTTCCTGCGGGCGGGGGGCGACGCCTACGCCGCCCGCAACGACTCCTACGGGGTCGCGAGCCTGCTGCGCGAGCACGTTCACCGCAGTCGCGGCACGGTGGTGTTCGAGTTCCCCGGCAAGTCCGGCCAGGGCCAGCGCGTCGAGTGCGCCGAGCCCGAGATCCGCCGGGTGGTCTCCGGCCTCCAGCGCGTCCGCTCGCCGGGGCAGGACCTGTTCGCCTACCGCGTCGGCGACGACTGGCACGACGTGAACACCGACGACCTCAACTCCTACCTGCGCGGGGTCGCCGGGGAGGAGCACACGGTCAAGGAGTTCCGCACCTGGCACGCGACGGTCCTGGCCGCGGTCGGGGTCGCGGTGGCCGTGCCCCCCGAGGACGACGAAGCCCTGGCCCGGCTGAGGACGCACGTGGTCCGCGAGGTGGCCGACTACCTGGGCAACACCGAGGCGGTGGCCCGGGACTCCTACATCGACCCCCGCGTCTTCCGGCTGCACGAGCGGGGCGTGACGGTCGCCGAAGCGCTGCCCGCCCTGGGCAGCGAGGTGCCCGCAGGCGAACTCGCCACCCAGGGCGGGGTGGAGGAGGCGGTGCTGCGCATGCTGCGTGACGACAGCGACGCCTGACAGCGCTGGGGACGCGCCGGACCCGCGCGCCCCCGGCGCGCTCAGCCCTCCTGCGCGGCGATCAGGCTCGCCGGGCGCAGGTCGGTCCACTCGCGTTCCACGTACTCCAGGGCCTCGGCCCGGGAGGACTCGCCCTGCGCCACCCGCCATCCCCGGGGCACCTCGGCGAACGCGGGCCACAGGGAGTGCTGGCCCTCGTCGTTGACCAGCACCAGGAAGCGGGCGTCCTCGTCGTCGAAGGGGTTGCTCACGTCGGTCTCTCTCCTTGTCGTCGTGGGTGCCGCGCGCCGTCCGCGCGGCACGGTCAGCGCGCCCGGCGGTTCCGCGCGCGCCCGCGCCCGGCGTCGCGCACGAGGCCGCGCAGCCGTTCGGCGTACTCGTCGGCCAGGGCCCGCACCGTCGCGGCCCTGTGCCGGTGGGCCGAGTAGGTCCAGGAGAACTCCAGCCGCTCCCCGGTGACGCCGCCGGTCACGTCGAACAGGCCGGTGCGCTCCTCCTGCGGGGCGTGGTCGCACGGGGGCAGGGACAGCAGGCGCCCCACCGGTCCGCCGTCCTGGTCGCCGAACCGCCCCAGGTAGTTGAAGGCCACCTGGGGTTCGGGCATCGCGGCCAGCGGGGCCGGAGCCCCGTCGCCGCCCAGCTCGCGCAGCGCCCCGAACCCGATCCCGTCCGGCGCCGCCCGCCGCTGGGCCCGGGCGGCGGCGACCGCCTTCGCCGTGCCGGTGCCCGGGGGGACCACCAGCAGCACCGGGTGGATGGCGGTGAACCAGCCCACCGTGCGGGACAGGTCCACGTCGTCGAACAGGTCCTCGCGGCCGTGGCCCTCCTTGGCCACCAGCAGGCGCGGGTCGCCGCTCCAGTCGGTCAGCACCCGGCCCAGCGCGCCGAGCAGCACGTCGTCGATGCTGCTGCGCAGCGTGCCGGGCACCCGGCGCAGCAGCGCGTCGGTCTCCTCCGCCGACAGGGACGCCGTGACGATCCGCTGGGAGGCGACGTCGTTGGGGCCCGAGTCCAGCTCCACCGGGAGGCGGGCGTCCGCGGCCCGGGAGGCGAGGTCGGCCCAGTACCCGGCGTCCCCGTCGAAGGCACCTTGGGCGGTGTGGTGTCCGAGGCGGCGCGCCCACTCGGGGAAGGGGGTGGTGGGCGCGCCCAGGTCCACCGCGCTCCCGCGCTCCAGCTGCCCGTAGGCGGTGGCCAGGTCCTCCAGCAGCACCCGCCAGGACACGGCGTCGACCACCAGGTGGTGCGCCGACAGCAGCACCCGCGGGGCCCGGCGCCCGCCCGGGTCGAACACCACCGCCTCGAACAGGGGTCCCTCCGCGAGCCGCTTGGCGGGGCGCTCGCGCAGGGCCTCGCGCTCCACCGCCCGCTCCAGCTCCCCGTCGCCGCCGTCCACGCGCACCACCCTGGCACCGCGGGGCGCGTCGGCGTCCAGGTGCCCGCGCGGACCGTCCGCGGTGTCGGTGACCCGCAGCCGCAGCATGTCGTGGTGTGCGGGCAGGCTGTCGGCGGCCCGCGCCCACAGACGCGGGTCGGTGCCCTCGGCGGCCTCGAACAGCAACGACATGTCGAAGTGCTCGGGGCGGCGCGTGCGGGTGCGCAGGAACCAGCGGTCCACGGGCGTGGGCGGAACCGTCCCGGTGACCGGAACCCGCACGGCCGGGCCGTCCGCGGCCCCGCCCCGGTCGGCCGCGGCGGCCAGGTCGGCGACCGTCTGGTGCAGGAAGGCGTCGCGCGTGGTGATGTTCCACCCGGCCTCGCGCACCCGCGAGACCATCTGGATGCTCAGGATCGAGTCGCCGCCCAGGGTGAAGAAGTTGTCGTGGCGGCCCACCTCCCCGACCCGCAGCAGCTCCGCCCAGATGTCCGCGAGCGCCTGCTCGGCGGCGCCGCGCGGGGCCGCGTCCGGGGCCGCGCGCTCCCCGGGCCCGGCGGGTTCGGGCAGGGCCGCCCGGTCCACCTTGCCGTTGGCGTTGAGGGGGATGGCGTCCAGGAACACCACGGTGCCCGGGACCATGTAGTCGGGCAGGGTCCGGCGCAGCCGCTCGCGCACGTCCGGCAGGTCCGCGTGCTCCCCCGGGAGGGGAACCGCGTAGGCGACCAGGCCGCGAGCGCCCGAGGCGCCGCGGTGGACCTGGACGGTGGCCTGCTCCACGTCGGGCAGGCGCAGCAGGGCCGCCTCCACCTCCCCGGGTTCGATGCGAAAGCCCCGCAGCTTGACCTGTGCGTCGGCGCGGCCGGTGTACTCCAGTTCGCCGGAGTTGTTCCAGCGCACCAGGTCGCCGGTGCGGTAGAGCCGTCCGCCCCCGCCGAAGGGATCGGCGACGTAGCGCTCGGCGGTCAGCCCCGGGCGGCCGTGGTAGCCGCGGGTGACCCGGCCGCCCACGTACAGCTCGCCGACCGCGCCCACCGGCACCGGTCGCAGCCGCTCGTCCAGCACGTGCAGCCGGGTGCCGTCCAGGGGGCGGCCGATCGGCACCGGTTCGGGGGTGGCGCCCTCCCGGGGCAGCGCGTGGTGGGCGGCGAAGGTGGTGGTCTCGGTGGGCCCGTAGCCGTTGGCCACGGTCGTGTCCGGGCAGGCGCGGCGCACCCGTTCCACCGCGTGCGGGCTGGCCGCCTCGCCCCCGGTGATGACCTGCTCCATCCCGGCGAAGCAGGAGGGGTCCTGCGCGGCGTAGAGGTTGAACAGCGCCGCGGTGACGAAGGTGGCGCTGACCCGGTGCTCGGACACCAGGGCGGCGAAGCCGTCCGCGTCCAGCCGCCCCGGCGGAGCCACCACCACGGTGCCGCCGGTCAGCAGCGCCGCCCAGATCTCGTAGGTGGCGGCGTCGAAGGCGTGCGAGGAGTGGAAGAGCGTGCGCCGGGCGTGCCCGCCGGACCAGCGCCGGTCCGCGGCCAGGCGCACCACGTCGGTGTGGGTCACCGCCACGCCCTTGGGGACGCCGCTGGAGCCGGAGGTGTACATGACGTAGGCGAGCTGGTCGGGACGGGCGCCGTCCAGCCCCTCCGCCCCGGCGTCCGCGCCCGGTACGGCGTCGGCGGCGTCGACCAGCACCGCCGTGCGGGTCGGCGGCACCCGGTCGGCGGAGGCGGCGTCGGTGAGCACACAGGGCGCCCCCGTCTCGGCGACCAGGAGGCGGACGCGTTCGGCGGGGTCGTCGGCGTGGACGGGGACGTAGGCGCCTCCGGCGCGCAGCACCGCGAGCATCGCGGTGACCACGTGCGGCCCCCGCTCCAGCAGCAGGGGCACGGGCGTCTCGGGCCCCACCCCCAGCGAGCGCAGCCGCACCGCCAGCGCGGCCGAGGCCCGGTCCAGCTCGGCGTAGGTCATCATCCCCCCGGGGCCCGCCAGGGCCGGGGCGTCGGGGAGCGCGCGCGCCCGCTCGCGGAACACGCCGGGCACCGAGGCCGGGGGGTGGCCGGGCGCGCCCGTGCCCCAGGAGCGCAGGGCCTTAGCCTCCTCCGGCGCGGGAGCGGGGGCCAGGGAGCGCACGGGCGCCCCGGGCGCTCGGGAGAGCAGGTCGAGGACGGCGGTCAGGTGGTGGGCGATCCGGTCGGCCGTGCGGGCGTCGAACAGGTCGGTGTCGTACTCCACCGCGCCCAGCAGCCGCCCGTCCTCCTCCGCGAACTCCACCGTCAGGTCGAACTGGGTGTGCCGGTGGGCGACGTCGTGCGGGCGCGCGTCGAGTCCGCTCGCCCGCCAGGGGGCGTCCGGCGTGTTGCGCAGGGTCACCAGCGCCTGGACCAGGGTGGGGCGGGAGGGGTCGCGCTCCTGCCCGGTCGCGTCCACGACGCTGTCGAAGGGCACCTCGCCGTGCTCGAACGCGGCGAGGACGGTCTCGCGCACGTCGGCGAGCAGCGAGGCCGCCGTCGCGTCGGGGTCCACCCGGAGCCGCAGGGCCACGGTGTCGACGAAGAACCCGACCGTGTTCTCCAGGGCCGCGCTGTCGCGCCCGGAGGTCACCGTGCCCAGCACGAGGTCGCGCTGGCCGCTGTGGCGCGCGAGCGTCACCGCGGTGGCGGCCGCCAGCACCATGAACAGGGTCAGGCCGTGCCCGGACTCCAGCGCGCGGACGCCCTCGCGCACCCGCGCGGGGACCTCGAAGGCGCGCGCGGCGCCGAGGCCGCGCCGCCGGGCGGGCCGGGGCCGGTCGGTCGGCAGCGCCAGGGGCTCCACCCCGGCGAGCTGGTCGCGCCAGTACCGCAGGTGCTCCTCGAAGGCGCCCGAGCGGGCCCGCTCCTCCTGCCACACGGCCACGTCGGTGGAGCGCAGGCCCACCGGCTCCAGGCCCGCGGCGCCGGGCAGCGCGTCGGCCGGGGCTCCGGGCCGCTCGCGGGCGGCCTCGTAGAGCGCGCCCAGCTCCCCGACCAGCACCGACATCGACCAGGCGTCGGTCACGATGTGGTGCATGGCGATCGAGAGGACGTGGTCGCCCTCGTCCACGCGCACCAGCAGCACCCGGATCAGGGGTCCCCGGGCCAGGTCGAAGGGCCGCGCGGCAAACTCCTCCAGCAGCGCGTCCAGCCGCTCCCCGCGCTCGGCGTCGGGCGGGCCGTCCGACTCGGCCTCCTCCACGGGCGGGCCGTCCAGCGCGGTCTTCTCCACGGGCAGGCCGGAATCGGCGAGCACGACCTGGTGCGGCGTGCCGTCCCGTGACGGGAAGACCGTACGCAGCGCCTCGTGGCGCGCGGACAGAGAGTCCAGGGCCCGCTCCAGCGCCGCGGTGTCCAGCTCGCCGGACAGGCGCAGCGCGCCGCCGGAATTGTACCCGGCCCCTCCGGGCGAGTACTGGTCCAGGAACCACATCCGGCGCTGGGCGGCGGACAGGGGCGCCGGGCCCTCGTGCTCCACCCGCGCGGGCGCGTCGCGGCGGTCGCCGGAGCCGTCGTAGAGCTCGGCCAGCGCCGCGATGGTCGGCCGCTCGAACAGAGCGCGCAGCGGGGGCCGGGAGCCCAACCGCTCGGCGGCGCGGGCGAGCACGCGCACGCCGGTGACGGAGTCGCCGCCCACGCGGAAGAAGTCGTCGTGCACGCCGACGCGCTCCAGGCCCAGCAGGGAGCACCACACCCGCGCCAGCTCCCGCTCCGCGCGGGTGCGCGGGGCCGCGTGTTCGGCGCCGGAGCGCGCTGCCCAGTCCACCGCGGGCAGGGCGCGCCGGTCGGTCTTGCCGTTGGCGGTGACCGGGACGCGGTCCAGCACGACGAAGGCCGCCGGGACCATGTAGGCGGGGAGCACGCGGGCGGCCCGCTCCAGGTCGGCGGGGCTCGGGGCGTGCCCGGGGGAGGGGACGGCGTAGGCGACCAGGCGGCGCGAGGAACCGGTGCCGTCGACCACCACCACGGCCCGTTCGACCCCGGGCAGGCGGGTGAGGGCGTGCTCGACCTCGCCCGGCTCGACGCGGTGGCCGCGGATCTTGACCTGGTCGTCGGTGCGGCCGAGGAACTCCAGCCGCCCGCCGACGCGGCGGACCAGGTCGCCGGAGCGGTACATGCGCCCGCCCTCGGCGTCCGGGTCGGCGACGAAGCGCGCGGCGGTGGTGCCGGGCAGGTTGAGGTATCCGTGCGCCAGCCCGTCGCCGCTGATGTAGAGCTCGCCGGGGACGCCGTCGGGCACCGGGCGCAGCCAGCGGTCCAGGACCCGTACGCGGGTGCCCGTCGCCGGATCGCCCAGGGGAGGGCCGCCGCCGCCCGACAGCGGCGTGCTGAGGGTGGTGCACACGGTGGACTCGGTGGGGCCGTAGCCGTTGTACACGGCCCGGTCGCCGCAGAAGCGGGCGACCTGCTCGCCGGGGCAGGCCTCGCCCGCCACGAGCAGGTGCTCCACCGGGCCCAGCTCCTCCGGTGACAGGCCGGGCAGCAGCGCGGGAGGCAGCGTCACGTGGCTGACGCGGTGCTCGCGCAGGGCGCGGGGCAGCCCCTCGCCCGCCAGGGACGGCCGCGGCAGCAGCACGGCGGCCGCGCCGTTGAGCAGCGCCACCACCAGTTCGGCGATGGCCGCGTCGAAGCTGGGGGAGGCGAACTGGAGCATCCGCGAGCCGGAGCCCACGCGCATGCGCTCGCCCTGGAACGCGGCCAGGGCCGCCAGGCCGCGGTGCGCCACCAGGACGCCCTTGGGCCTGCCGGTGGAGCCGGAGGTGTAGATGAGGTAGGCGGGGTCCTCGGGACGGATGTGCTCGCGCAGCGGCTCCGCCCGGGCCACGCCGGGGTCGGCCGCGTCCACCAGCGGACCACCCCCGGGCAGGCGCCGGGCGCCCGCGGGATCGGCGACCACCGCGCGCGGCGCGGCGTCGTCGAGGATCGCGGCCAGCCGCTCCTTCGGGTACTCCGGGTCCAGGGGCACGTAGACCGCCCCCGCGTACACCACCCCCAGCAGGGCCTCGGCCAGGGCCGGTCCGCGCTCCACGCACACGCCGACGCGGTCGCCCCGCGCCACGCCCAGTTCCCGCAGCCGCCGGGCCAGGCGCGCGGCCCGGTCGTCGGCCTCGGCGAAGGAGACGGTGCGGTCCGCGCCGACCAGGGCGGGGTCGTCGGGGCGCAGGCGCGCCCGCTCGGCGAACAGGTCGGGCAGGCTCCGCGGCCGGGGGCCGGGCGCCCCGGTCCAGGAGCGCTCCAGCTCCCGTGCCCGCTCGGGGCCGACCAGCGCCACGGCGCGCAGCGGCCGGGGGTCGTCGGCGTTCTCCAGCACCCGCACCAGGTCCTCGACCAGGCGCTGCACGGTGGCGCGGTCGAACAGGGCGGTGTCGAACTCGGCCGAACCGGCGACGCCGCCGGGCCCGGGACGGAACTCCAGGGTCAGGTCGAAGACCGACTGGCCGCGCCGCACCGGCACCGGTTCGGCCTCCAGGCCGCCCAGGCCCGCCGCCGCGGGCTCCTGGGCGCTCTGGAAGACCACGGCGGCCTGGACCAGCGGCGGCACGGCGGGGTCGCGTTCGGTCAGGACGGCGTCCACGACCGTGTCGAAGGGAACCTCGCCGTGGTCGAGGTCGGCGAGGAACCCGGCGCGCGTCCGGTCCAGCAGCGCGCCGAAGGACAGCTCCTCGTCCACGTGCTGGCGCACGGCCAGGGTGTTGACGAAGAAGCCCGTCATCGCGTGCAGCCGCCGGTCCTCGCGGCCGGAGGTGACGGTGCCCAGCACCACGTCGGGGTTGCGGCTCCACCGGGCCATGGTCACCTGGGCCGCGGCCAGCAGCACCGTGGACAGGTGGGTGCCGTGGTCGGCGGCCAGGCGTTCGAGGCGCTCCACCAGCGGCGCGGGCAGGGCGAAGGGCAGGGTGTCGCCCGCCCCCTCGCGCACGGCCGGGCGCGGGCGGTCGGTGGGCAGTTCGAGAACGGGCGGGTCGGCGAGCCTGCGGCGCCAGTGGTCCAGGGAGCGGGCCAGGGCGGGGCCGTCCAGGCGGGCGCGCTGCCACGCGGCGTAGTCGGCGTACTGGGCGGGCAGCGCGCCCAGGTCCGAGGCCAGGGAGCCGGGCGCGCGCCCGGGGTCGGCGGTGGCGGCGCGGTAGAGGGTGTCCAGTTCGGTGCGCAGCAGGTCCAGGGACCAGCCGTCGGTGACGATGTGGTGCAGGCACAGCACCAGCACGTGGGCGCGGGGCCCCTCGGCCAGCAGCCGGGCCCGCAGCAGGGGGCCGCGCTCCAGGTCGAAGGGCAGGGCGTACTCGCGGGCCGCCAGTTCGGCGGCCTCCTCGCGGCTCCCGGCCGCGGTCACCGGCAGCTCCACCTCGTGGGGGGCGCCGATGACCTGGCGCCCCTCGCCGTCCACCTCGGTGAAGGTCGTGCGCAGGGACTCGTGCCGGTGCACCAGGGCGGTCAGGGAGCGCCGCAGCGCCCCGGCGTCCAGGTCCCCGGTCAGCCGCAGCACCAGGGCGGAGTTGTAGTCGGTGCGGCCGGGAGCCATCTGCTCCAGGACCCACAGCCGCTGCTGGGCGAAGGACAGCGCGGCCGGGCGGTCGCGGGGGACGCGGGGGATGTCCTGGCCGGTCCCGCCGCGCGAGCGCAGGCGGCGCAGGACCTCCTCGCGGGCCCTGGCCCGGGCGGAGTCGGGGGTGGGGTCGGCGGTGGCTTCGCTGCTCATGGTGGCTGTGCCGGTCCTCGTCTGCGCAGGGAGTGGGTCAGGCGTTGGGGCCCACGGCGAGCCCGCTCAGGCGCAGGGTGCGCCCGTTGTACTGGAGCGCCGTGGCGCGCCGGGGCTCGGCGGGGTCGGGGAGGAAGCGCCCGCTGAGCGCGATCCCGCCGTGGCGCTCGGAGACGACGCGGAAGGCGCCGCCCGGCCCGGTGGACAGCGCGCCCTCGAAGCCGTTGGACATGACCAGCCGGTACCCGTCCCGGCCCGGGATGACCTCGGCGGCCAGGCCGCCGTTGCCGTAGCGCCCCGTGACGCGGTCCGGGCCCGGCCCGGTGGCGGTGCCCTCGGCCGCGGCGTCGGGCTGGCGGTAGTGGCCCACGTCCACCCCCAGCTCGCGCAGGCCCCGGACCACGTGCTCCCAGGCGGTCACACCGGTGGTGGCGTTGGTGGTCAGCGCCACCACCGAGCCGCCCTCGGGGTCCACGCGCAGGTTGCAGGTGGCGCCGTCCAGGGTTCCGTCGTGGCCGTACCACAGGCGGTCCCCGGCCAGGTGCAGCGACCACCCGGCGCCCCAGCCGTCGGCCAGGCCGAAGGGGTCGGCCACGCTCACCGAGCGGCCCATCTCGCGCAGCACGTCCGGGGCGGCGACCTCGCCGTCCAGGGCGGCGTGCTCGGGGTCGAGGAAGGCGCGGCCGAAGGCCGCCAGGGCGGTGGCGCTGGCGGCCAGGCCCCCGGCCGGGGCCAGCGCGGGCTCGATGTGGAAGCCCACCGGGTGGGCCCGGCCCGCGCCGTCGACGGCGTGCCCGGTGACCAGGTCGGCGGCGGGGAGGGACCGCGGCGCCAGGACCGGAGCCAGCTCCATGCCGGTGGAGCCGCACAGGTGCGACTCCACGGTCTCCCACCAGCTCTGTCCGGTGACGGTCTCCACGAGTCGGCCCGCCACGGCGTAGCCGGTGTTGGAGTAGGAGAACAGCGTGCCCGGCTCGGCGATGCGGTCCTCGGGCGCGAGCGAGGAGACGTAGCGGCGCAGGGAGGGCGCGGGGGCGGCCTCGGAACGTTCCGAGACCAGCCCGGCGGTGTGGCTGAGCAGGTGGCGGGGGGTGACACCCCGCAGGGGGTGGCCGGGAGCGGCCCCGCCCAGGTGCTGTAGCACCGGGGCGTCGAGGTCGACGTCGCCGTCCTCCACCAGTTGCATGACCAGGGCCGCGGTGACGGTCTTGGTCACCGAACCCATCGGGAAGAGCGAGTCGGGCGCCACGGGGCGCTCCGTCTGGGTGTTCTCCACCCCGGTGGCGCAGGTGTGCAGCTCACCGCGGTGGTAGACCGCCAGTTGGGCTCCGGGGACGCCGGCCTGGTGAGAGGTCCGGCGGAGCAGGTCGGACAGGGCGTCGCGCACGACGTTCTCCTCGTGGGAGTCGGAGGGCACCCGAAAGGCCGGCGCTCGGGACGGGAGCGGCCGGTCGCTTCGGCGGGGACGGGGCGGTACACCGCACGTGCCACGGATACTCACATATCGCTTCGAATCTTGGCAAGGGTTTCGGATATGTCGGGAACCAGGTGACGGGGAATACGGTCCGGGCGTTCCGGGAGATTTCCGGGGTGTGAAGACATTCACCCCGGGCGGGGGCCTCCGTGTTTTTCGCTGTGTCCCCCTGCCGTTAGCAGGGAGTTCGCCTTCCGGTCGGGATGGTGAAGGCTTCGACGGAGGGTCCGTGTCTCGTTGTGGCGTCGGTCGACAACGGCCCCGGTTTACCCGTGTGTATGTGTTCCTTCTCACCCGTTCGTGCTGATGGAGGGGGGATTGCGGCCAATAGTGCTCCTGTTAGCGCGGGCGTTGCTTTGATCGTTGAAACGGCGGATTTCCTGCTGGACGGGGGACGAAGAGATCGTCGGTTGAACGCGGTTCGGTCTTTTGCGGAGAACCTCATGTGCTGGGTTCCAGGATGTGGTATGAGCCGCATGAGGGCTCTGAACAGCGGTGACGTGCTCACCCGGCTGGCGCACCCCTCCGCGGGGTGGTGCGGAGGCGCGGGGCGGGGGCCTGTGGCGGGGTGCGGTTCCGGCGGTGTCAGGTGTCGGAGGGTCAGTGCGCGAAGACCGGTCTGCGACCGGATGCGAAGTTCCCGGATGGCCGCATGTGGACAGGTATTGGACATTTATTTACTGTGAGTAATGTAACCACTCCGCAAGGTATCTAAACCTTCCACCGTCGTGCGGCTTTTGTTCGCTTTGTCTGACTTTGTGTTGGCGTGATCTGTTGAATATAACTTTTGTTGTATTTTGTCTGATTTGGGGTCGAAGTATTCCGTGTGGCGCAAGGTGTTCGGTGTGGGATTATCTGTCACCGAAGGGAATTTCGAAATGACGAGCTTTTTGGTAAAGTGCCCGGTTGGATAAGGCGATGTGGCAGGCTCTGTCCTCGTACGGCGGCCCGTCGGGAATGGCGGTCCGATTCGCCTCCGCACCCCTCCGCCGGACGGCCGCGCCACCGCGGCGGCGGAGCACCCGGCCCTCACTCCGTCCCCACGCCCGCCCTTCCGCCGCCCTCCCTTTCGAACACGCGCCAGGAGCCGTCACGTGCTGTCCTCCCAGGAGTCCACCCGCTTCGCCCTCGACCCCGCGGACACGGTCTCGCCCTCCTCGGTCCCGGAGGCCTTCGCCGGGCAGGCGGCCCGCACCCCCGACGCCCCGGCCCTGCTCGGCGGCTTTCCGGCGGTGACCTACGCCGAGCTCGACGCCCGCTCCGCCGACCTGGCGCGCCTGCTGCTGGCCCACGGGCTCGGTTCCGAGGGCACCGTCCTGCTCGCCCTGGAGCGGGGGCCGCACGTGGTCACCGCGATGCTCGCGGTGCTGCGCGCCGGAGGCGCCTACGTCCCCGTCCACCCCGACGACCCCGCCGACCGGCTGCTGGCCGCCGCCGAGCGCACCGGCGCGCGCCTGGTGCTCACCGACCGGGTGATCGGCCCCCGCCTGCCAGCACGCCTCGCCGACCTGGCCCGGATCCTCGACCTGGACGCGGAGGGCGATGCGGAGGCCGGAGGGGACGGACGGGACGGACGGGACGGAGCAGCCAGGGGCGGTGCCACCGGAGACGGTTCCTCCAGGAACACTGTCACCAGGGACGGAGCAGCCGGGGGCGGTACCGCAAGGGACGGCGCCACCACGGGCGGCGTCGCCGGGGACGCCCCCTCCGGCCCGGAGCTGCCCGCGCCCCACCCCGGCGCGCTGGCCTACGTCATGCACACGTCCGGTTCCACCGGGGAGCCCAAGGGCGTGGCGGTCACGCACGCCGACGTGGTGGCCCTGGCGCGCGACTCTCGTTGGGGCGGTGGCCGTGACGAGCGCGTGCTGCTGCACTCCTCGCACGCCTTCGACGCGGCCACCTACGAGATCTGGACGCCGCTGCTGCGCGGCGGCGCCGTGGTCGTCGCACCCCCGCAGCGGCTCACGGCCGGGGAGTTCGGCGCGCTGGCCCGCCGCCACCGGGTGACCTCCACCTTCGTCACCGCCGCGCTGTTCGACCTGTTCGCCGCCCAGGACCCCTCCTGCTTCGCCCCGCTGCGCGAGGTCATCGCCGGAGGCGAGGCCGTCCCGCCCGGAGCGGTCCGCGCCGTGCTGGACGCCTGCCCCGGCACGGCGGTCGCCAACGGCTACGGGCCCACCGAGACCACCACCTTCGCCACGCACTTCGCCGTGGACCGAGACCGGCCCCCGCTGCTGTCGGTGCCCGTCGGCACGCCCCTGGACGGCGTGCGCGCCCGGGTGCTCGACGACCGGCTGAACCCGGCCGCACCGGGGCGGGTGGGGGAGCTCTACGTCGGCGGGGCCGGGGTCGCCCGCGGCTACCTGGGCCGTCCGGGGCTGACCGCGGAGCGCTTCGTGGCCGATCCCCTCGGCAGCGGTGAGCGGCTCTACCGCACCGGCGACCTGGTGCGCTGGAACGCCGACGGCCTGCTGGAGTACGTCGGCCGCGCCGACTCCCAGGTCAAGATCCGGGGCTTTCGCATCGAACCCGGCGAGATCGAGGCCGCCCTGCTCGACCAGGAGGGCGTCACCCAGGCCCTGGTCACGGTCCGCGAGGACGCCCCGGGCGCGCGCGTCCTGGTCGGCTACGTCGTCGGGACCGCTGACACCGCGGCCCTGCGCGAGCGGCTCGCCGACCGCCTGCCCGGCTACATGGTGCCCGCCGCCGTCGTGGCCCTGGAGGCGCTGCCCCTGACCGCCAACGGCAAGGTCGACCACCGCGCCCTGCCCGCGCCCGCCGTCCGCTCCGCCGCCGACCACGTCGAACCGCGCGAGGGCGCCGAGCGCGCCGCCGCCGAGGAGTTCGCCGCGGCCCTGGGCCTGGAGCGCGTCGGCGCCCGCGACGACTTCTTCGCCCTGGGCGGCGACTCCATCCTCGCCGCCCGCGTGGCCTGGCGCCTGGGCGAGCGCCTGGGCACCGGCCTCGACCCGCGCGCGCTGTTCCGCCACCCCACCCCCGAGGGCGTCGCCGCGGCGGAGGACGCGGGGCGCCGCGAGGAGCCCCTCACCCCGGCCGGGCGCGGCCGCCCGCTGCCGCTGTCGGCGGCCCAGCGCCGCCTGTGGTTCCTGCACCAGCTCGACGGCGACAGCGCCGAGTACCACACCGGCAGCGCCTTCCGCCTGCGCGGACCGCTCGACGTGCCCGCGCTCGGCCGCGCCGTGGAACTGCTCCAGGAGCGCCACGAGGCCCTGCGCACCACCTACGACACCGTCGACGGCGAACCCGTCCAGTACGTGCGCGCTCCCCGCGCCGACCTGCTGACCGTGCGCGAGGTCTCCTTGACCGACCCGGCCGACCGCGAGGAGGAGCTGCACCGGCACCTGCTGCGCGAGGTGGACACCCCCTTCGACCTCGTGGCGGGGCCGCCCACCCGCGCCCTGCTGCTGCGCCTGGACGACCGGGACCACGTCCTGGTCCTGAGCACCCACCACATCGCCTGCGACGGCTGGTCGGTCGACCTGCTCCACCGCGACCTCGCCGCGTACTACCGGGCCGCCGTGCGCGGCGAGGAGGCCGACACCCGCGCGGAGACCGACTACGCCGACTTCGCCGTCTGGGAACAGGGCCGCTGGGAGGGGCCCGAGGCCCGGCGCCGCCTGGAGTACTGGGCGCGCGCCCTGGAGGACGTGCCCCCGCTGGCCGTGCCCACCGACCGGCCCCGGCCCGCCCGGCGCACCACCGCCGGAGCCGTCCACCGCACCCGCCTGACCCCCGACCAGCTCCGGGGCCTGCGCGCCCTGGGCGGCGAGTGCGGCGCCACGCTCTTCGCGACCCTGGCGGCACTGACCCAGGCGGTGCTCTCGGCCGCGTCCGGCTCCGCCGACGTCGCCCTGGGCGCGGCCTCAGCCGGACGCGACCACCCCCAGCTGGAGGACATGGTCGGCTTCTTCGTCAACCCGGTCGTGCTCCGCTCGCGCCTGCGCCCGGGCACCACCGCGGCCGCGTTCGTCGGGCAGGTGCGCGCCGAGGCCGACGCCGCCCTCGCCCAGGAGATGCCCTTCGACCGCGTCGTCGACGCCCTGGTCACCGAGCGCGACCCCGCCCGCGGCCCCCTGTTCCAGGCGCTGATGGTCCTCCAGAACGCCCACACCGGCGGACTGGAGCTGGAGGGCCTGCGCGCCGAGGAGGTCGACCTGCCGCGCACCGCGGCCCTGGCCGACCTGGTCTTCGAGTACGCCGAACGCGACGGGGCCCTGCGCCTGTCCGTCGAGTACAACACCGACCTGTACGACGCCGGGCGCGTGGCGGCCCTGGCCGACGCCCTGTCCCGGCTGGCCGACGCCGTCGTCGCCGACCCGGGCCTGGACCTGGCCGCCCTGGACCTGCGTCCCGAGGCCGAACGCGCCCTCCTGGAATCCTGGGAGCACGCCCCCGCCCAGGGCGCGCCCGCGTCCGTGACCGCCGCGTTCGCCGAGCAGGTCGCCCGCACCCCCCGCGCTCCGGCCCTGGTCGGCGACTTCCCGGCGCTGACCTACGCCGAACTGGACACCCGCTCCGCCGACCTGGCACGCCTGCTGCGGGCGTGGGGGGTCGGCACGGAGGACGCCGTGCCCCTGCTGCTGGAGCGGGGGCCGCACGTGGTCACCGCGATGCTCGCGGTGCTGCGCGCCGGGGGCGCCTACGTCCCGGTCCACCCCGACGATCCGGCCGAACGCGTGGCCTGGACGGCCGCCCGCACCGGCGCGCGCGTCATCGTCACCGACACCGCCTCGCGCTCCCGCCTGCCCGAGGGCACCGACGCGCGCGTGCTGGTCCTGGACGGGCCCGGCCCCTACCCGACCGTGCGGACCGAGGACCCCCTGCCCGAGGCCGATCCGCGTGCGCTGGCCTACGTCATGCACACGTCCGGTTCCACCGGGGAGCCCAAGGGCGTGGCGGTCACGCACGCAGACGTGGTGGCCCTGGCGCGCGACTCTCGTTGGGGCGGCGGCCGTGACGAGCGCGTGCTGCTGCACTCCTCGCACGCCTTCGACGCGGCCACCTACGAGATCTGGACGCCGCTGCTGCGCGGCGGCGCCGTGGTCGTCGCGCCGCCCGGACGCATGAGCGCCGAGGAGTTCGGCGCGCTGGCCCGCCGCCACCGGGTGACCTCCACCTTCGTCACCGCCGCGCTGTTCAACCTCTACGCCGCCCAGGACCCCTCCTGCTTCGCCCCGCTGCGCGAGGTCATCACGGGGGGCGAGGCCGCCAGCCCGGCGAGCGTGCACCGGGTGCTGCGGGCCTGCCCCGGCACGGCGGTCGCCAACGGTTACGGGCCCACCGAGACCACCACCTTCGCCGCCCACCACACCGCCGCGCGCACCGCCGAACCGGTGCGCACCGTGCCCATCGGCACGCCCCTGGACGGCATGCGCGTTCGGGTGCTCGACACCCTCCTGCGACCGGTGCCCCCTGGCGCGGTCGGAGAGCTCTACGTGGGCGGTGCTGGTGTCGCCCGCGGCTACCTGGGGCGTCCGGGGCTGACCGCCGAGCGCTTCGTGGCCGATCCCCGCGGCAGCGGTGAGCGGCTCTACCGCACCGGCGACCTCGTGCTGTGGAACGGCTCCGGAGAGCTGGAGTACGTCGGCCGCGCCGACTCCCAGGTCAAGATCCGGGGCTTTCGCATCGAACCCGGCGAGGTCGAGGCCGCCCTGCTCGCGCTGGAGGGCGTCGCCGAGGCCGTCGCCCTCGTGCGCGCCGCACCCGGCGGCGGGCGCAGGCTCCTCGCCTACGCCGTGCCCTCGGCGGAGGACCCGGGGGAGGAGGTCGCGGAGGAGTGGCGCCGCGCCCTCGCCCGCACCCTGCCCGGCTACATGGTGCCCGCCGCCGTCGTGGTCCTGGACGCGCTGCCCCTGACCGCCAACGGCAAGGCCGACCACCGCGCCCTGCCCGACCCCGGGCACGGCGGGGAGCACGCAGTCCCCCGCACCGACACCGAGCGGGTCCTGGCCGAGGTGTTCGCCTCCGTCCTGGCCGTGGAGCGCGTCGGTGTCCACGACGACTTCTTCGCCCTGGGCGGCGACTCCATCCTCAGCATCCAGATGGTCTCCCGCGCCCGCAGGGCCGGTGTGGAGCTGAGCAGCCGCGACGTCTTCTCCCACCCCAGCGTCGCCGCCCTGGCCGAGGTGGCGCGCGTGCGGCGGCCCGGCGCGCTCGGTGTCGGACCGGTGAGCGGCCCGCTCACCGCCACGCCCGTCATGGGCTGGTTCGACCGCACCCACCCGGTGGCGCCCGACCACTTCGCCATGTCCGTGCTGCTCGACCTGGCCCAGCCCCTGGAACCGCGCGCCCTGCGCACCGCCCTGGCCGCCCTCGCCGACCACCACGACATGCTGCGGCTGCGGCGCGACGGCGACGGCCCGCGTGTGGCCGGACCCGGCACGGCCGCCCCGCCCCTGAGCGTGGTCGACCTGTCCGGGCACGGACCCGGGCGGGCGCGCGACCTGGCCGAGGAGAGCGTCCGGGCCGCCCACACCGGCCTCGACCTGGCCCGCGGACCCGTCTTCGCCGCCGTCCTGCTCGACTCCGGCCCCGAGGGCTCCCGGCTGCTGCTGACCGCCCACCACCTCGTCGTGGACGGGGTGTCCTGGCGGGTGCTGCTGGAGGACCTGGCCACCGCCTATCGCCAGGCCGCCGAGGGGGCGCCCGTGGACCCGGGGCCGCGCACCACGCCCTTCCCCGTGTGGGCCGACCGCCTGGCCCGGCACACCGCGCGGGGGGCCTTCGACGCCGAACTCGACACCTGGGCCGACGTCGCCGCCACCCGCACCGAGCTGCCCCGCGACCTTCCGGGCCGGGGCAACGGTCTGGTGCGCGACCAGCGGGTGGTCACCGCCGGGCTGTCCGAGGAGGACACCCGCCGCCTGCTGGGCGAGGCGCCCGCGGCCTTCCGCACCCGCGTCAACGACCTGCTGCTGTCCGCCCTGGGCCGGGTGCTGTGCGAGTGGACCGGCTCCGCGCGCGTGCCCGTGGACCTGGAGGGCCACGGCCGCGAGGACCTGTTCGAGGATCTGGACACCTCGCGCACCGTGGGCTGGTTCACCACCGTGTTCCCCGTCGTGCTCACCGGCGAACCCGACCGGTCCGACCGGATCCGCGCCACCAAGGAGATGCTGCGCGCGGTCCCCGGCAACGGCCTGGGCTACGGCGCCCTGCGCCACCTGGGCACCCCGGAGCAGCGGGCTCGCCTGGACCGCGACCCCGCGCCCGGCGTGAGCTTCAACTACCTGGGCCGCTTCGACACCGACCCCGGCCGGGGCGCCCTGCACACCGCGCTGCGGCTCAACCCCGGCGGCGAGCACTCCCCGGACGAGGAGCGCGCCCACCTGGTCGAGGTGGTGGGCCGCTTCGAGGGCGAGCGCCTGGTCTTCGACTGGTACCACGCCGCCACCGTCCACGACACGTCCACCGTGCGCCGCCTCGCCGAGGCGATGTCCGCCGAACTCGCCGCCCTGGTCGACCACTGCCTGGACCCCGCCCACGGCGGGGCCACCCCCTCCGACTTCCCGCTCGTGTGCCTGGAGCAGGCCGAGGTCGACCGCCTCGTCGGCGACGGCCGCGACGTCCAGGACGTGTGGCCGCTCACCCCCATGCAGCAGGGCATGTTCTTCCACTCCGCCCTGGAACCCGACTCCGGCTCCTACCTGGAGCAGGTCGTCGTCGACCTGGACGGCGTGGGCGACCCCGGGGCCCTGGGCCGCGCCTGGCGGCGGGTGGTCGCGGCCACCCCCGTCCTGCGCGCCCGCGTGGCCTGGGAGGGACTGTCCGAACCGGTCCTGCTCGTGCACCGCGCCGTCCCCGTCGAGGTGCGCCACCTCGACCTGCGCGGCGCGACGGAGGAGGAGCGCGGGCGGGCCCTGGCCGACCACCTGGCCGAGGACGCCGCCCGCGGCGTGGACCCCGTCCGCGACCCGCTCCTGCGCGTGGCCCTGCTGCGCACCGGCGACGCCTCCGTGCGCCTGGTGTGGACCTTCCACCACCTGGTCCTGGACGGGTGGAGCCTGCCCCTGGTGCTGGAGGACGTCCTGGCCGCCTACCGGGGCGGCGTCCCGGCCGCGCGTCCCGACTTCCGGGAGTACCTGCGCCGCCTGGCCGGACGCGACGCCGGGGAGGGGCTCGCCTTCTGGCGGGGCGTGCTGGAGGGCGTGGCCGAGCCCACGCCGCTGCCCTACGACCGGCCGCCCGCCTCCCTGCGTTCCGCGCGCTCCAGCGCCCGGAGCCAGGCCGTCCTCGCACCGGCGCGGGCCGAGGCCGTGCACGCCTTCGCGCGCGCCCACGGCCTGACCGTCAACGCCGTGGTCCAGGGCGCGTGGGCGCTGCTCCTGTCCGCGTACTCGGGGCGGGCCGACGTGGTCTTCGGCGCCACCACCTCCGGGCGCCCCGACGACATGCCCGGGGTGGAGGCCGCGGTGGGCCTGTTCATCAACACCCTGCCGGTGCGCGTGGCCGTCGACCCCGCCGAGCCCGTGGCGCGGTGGCTGCGCCGCCTCCAGGAGGACCAGGCGCGCTCGCGGGCCCAGGACCACCTGTCGCTGGCGCGCGTGCAGGCCGAGGCGGGCCTGCCCGGCGACACCCCGCTCTTCGACAGCGTCGTGGTGTTCGAGAACTACCCCGTGGACGAGGCGGCCGCCGCCGAGCACGGGCTGCGGGTCCGGTTCGTCAACGCGGTGGAGGCCACCAACTACCCGCTCGCGCTGAGCGCCTACGCCTCCGACGGGCTGCGCCTGATCTTGGGGCACGATCCGGCGTGCTTCGACGCCGCGACCGCGGACCGCCTCCTGGGCGACCTGGAGCGCATCCTGGTCTCGCTCACCGAGGACCCCGAACGCCCCCTGGGGCGGGTGGCCGGGGCCGACCCGGCCCGGTCGCTGGCCCTGGCCGACGGCGGCGGCGAGGAGCCGCCCGCCGCCACCGTCACCGCCCTGTTCGCCGAGCGCGTCGCCCGCCACCCCGAGGCGACCGCCCTGGTCGGCGCGGACGGCGAGTGGACCTACGCCGAGCTGGACGCCGAGGCCGACCGGGTCGCCGACCGCCTGGCCGCGCTGGGCGTGGGCACGGAGTCCCGGGTGCTGTTGCTCATGCCGCGTTCGCCGCGGGTGGTGGCCGCCATGCTCGGCGTCCTGCGCACGGGGGCCGCCTACGCGCCGCTGCACGAGACGGTTCCGGCGGAGCGGGTCGCCTCCCTGGCGCGCGCCCTGGGCGCGCGCGTGGCCGTGGCCGGTCCCGACATGGCCGACCGCTGCGCGGACGTGGCGGCGGTGGTCGGCTACGCCGTGGACGGCACACTCTCTGGTGCTGGTGCTGGTGCTGGTGCTGGTGCTGGTGCTGGTGCTGGTGCTGGTGCTGGAATCGGTGCGGCTGCGGATGTCGGTGTGGGCTCGGATCAAGGTGTTGATGCCGGGATCGGTGCTGTCACCGGGGCGAGTACGACCGCCGGGACCGGGACCGGGACCGGGGACACGGGCGCGCGTGCGGAGGCCACGGCCCGGCGGGGGCCGGTGCACGGGAACACCGCCGCCTACGTCATGTTCACCTCCGGCTCCACGGGCACGCCCAAGGGTGTGGTGGTCGACCACCGGGCCGTGGTCGCCCTCAGCGCCGACTCCCGCTGGCGCGAGGGCCACGACAGGGTGCTGTTCCACTCCCCGCACGCCTTCGACGCCGCCACCTACGAGGTCTGGGTGCCGCTGCTCAACGGCGGGACCGCGGTGGTGGCCGACGGGCCGGTCTCCGCCGACGCCCTGCGCGGGCACACCGCCCGGCACGGGGTCAGCGCGGTCTTCCTCACCACCGCCCTGTTCAACATCTTCGCCCAGCAGGACCCGGAGTGCTTCGCGGGACTGCGCGAGCTGTGGACCGGTGGGGAGGCCGCCGACCCGGCCTCCCTCGCCCGCGTGCGCCGGGCGTGCCCCGACACCGCCCTGGTGCACGTGTACGGGCCCACCGAGGCCACCACCTTCGCCACGTGCACCCCGCTGAGCGAGGAGGAGGCCCGCGCCGGGCACTGCCCGATCGGCCGTCCCATGGACGCCACCGGCGCCCACGTCCTGGACAACGCCCTGCGCCCGGTTCCGCCCGGCGCGGTGGGCGAGCTGTACCTGTCCGGGCCGGGGACGGCGCGCGGCTACGACGGCCAGCCCGGCCTGACCGCCGAGCGCTTCGTGGCCGACCCCTTCGGCGACGGCGGACGGCTCTACCGCACCGGCGACCTGGTGCGCTGGTCCGCCGAGGGGCGCCTGGTCTTCGTGGGCCGCGCGGACGGCCAGGTGAAGCTGCGCGGATTCCGCATCGAGACGGGCGAGGTGGGGGCCGCCCTGCTGCGCGGGCCCGAGGTGGCCCAGGCCGCGGTGCTGGTGGCCGAGGCACCCACCGGAGGCCGCCAGCTCGTCGCCTACGTCACCGGACGGGAGGTGGACGCCGACTCGGTGCGCGAGCGCCTGTCCCGCGAGCTGCCCGCCTACATGGTGCCCGCGGCCGTCACCGTGCTGGAGGCGCTGCCGCTCAACGCCAACGGCAAGGTGGACCGCGCCCGCCTGCCCGAACCCGCCTGGGCGCGCGCCGCCGTGCCCGTACACGTCGAGCCGAGCACCCCCACCGAGGAGGCCGTGGCCGAGGTGTGGGGGCGCACCCTGGGGCTGGAGCGCATCGGGCGCGACGACAACTTCTTCGACATCGGCGGGGACTCGGTGCGCAGCCTCCAGGTGGTGCGCGAGGTCGAACGGCTGCTGGACGTCACGGTGCCCACCCGGCTGCTGTTCGACCACCAGACGGTGCGCGCCTACGCCGAGGCGGTGGAGGACGTGCTGCTGGAACAGATGTGACGCGGGTCGCGGGCGCCGCCGGTCGGCGGTGTCCGCGTGGGGCCTCGGTGCGCGGGGGCCTCAGTGCGTGGAAGACGATCCGGGGCGGCGGTATCCCGGCGGTGTGGTCAGCGCCGGTCAGCCGAGCCGGTCGGCGACGGCGGTCACCGCCGCCAGGACCACCGCGCGGTCCGGGCCGCCCTCGTCGCGCTCGAAGTGGCGGTGCATCGACCACCCCTCGATCAGGGCGTCCAGAGCGCGGCACGTCTCGGAGGGAAAGTGCGCGGACAGGGAGGCGCGGCTGACGTCCATCCACGCGCGCGCGGCCCTTCGGGTCGCCTCGTTGTGGTTGGCGTAGGAGTACATCTCGAAGAGCAGCACGAACTGGCGCGGGGTGGCGTACTCCGGTCCGCAGATGAGGTCGGCCACGGCCTCGCACGCCTCGGTCCGGTCCCGCGCGGCCGAGAGCCGGTCCGCGTAGTACGCCGACATGGTCCGCGCCAACTGCGCGAACGCCTGCTCCAGGATCGCGGGCAGGCCGTCGAAGTGGTAGGTGAGCGAGCCCAGGGGCACCGAGGCGCGATCGGCGATCGCGCGGTGCGTGGTCTTGTGCACACCGCGCTCGGCGATCACCTCCAGGGCCGCGGCGAGGATGCGCTCCTTGCGTCGCGGGTCGTTGGCCACCCGCCTGGTTCCGGCCATGTTCCCCTTCCGTCCACGTCCATTCTGGGTACGGACAAGGTAAGCCGGAAAGGGCCAACGGACAGGTCCGTGCTTCCGGAGCCCGGTAGTACGACGCGGACCTTCGCCCGACAGGGAACCGGACGGAGGTTTCTGGAGGTGCCGTCGAGGCGGTTCGGGACCCGGTGCGGGCTTCCGCGCCTCTGACACCCGTCGTCGGGGGCGCGTTTCTCCTGAATCCGGCCTCCGACAAATGGACTTCCCGGAAGCGGGACGTATCGTCTCGCCACCAGGGCACAACGAACCGGCCCCGTGCAACCGCTGCTTGCGAGGGGCCGGCACGGAGTGCTCGCCCTGAACCGAGAGCTACTTCGCCCCTCGACGTGGCTTCGGGGGAAGCGGGCCGAGATTCCCCAGAGTTCGTGGGAACTGAAGGATCATCATCCTGAACCCGAGAACCTTCGGGATTTATGAACGATTCCGACCCTTGGGTTTGGGGCCAACCTGCGAGATGCGCTGTTCGGCGGGCCCTTCCAGGAGCTGTTGAGCAGCGGTGGCGTAGCGGATGGCGGTCTTGTCGTCGAGGCCGAACACAGTCGCCAGGTGCAGCGGATCCGGGCCGTGAGCCAGCGCCTCATCGAGCTGCCGGTCCATCCGCAGGCGTTCGAGTGTCGCGGTGAGCCCGCGAAACGCCCTGGTCATCCAGACCTTGCCGACCGGGCCGGCCTCCACGGCCGTCTGCTGGCTAATGATCAGGTGCGGGTTGGCTGTGTGGGGCCAGCGGGTGCGCCGGTAGTCGAGCCACTCCAGCAGTGCCCGGTGGGTGAGGTCATCGAGAGGGTCGGTGCGGCCCGCGATGGTCAGGCGGCGGTTGCCGAGGTCCACGTCGTCGAGGAGCATGTGGCGGATGGTCGTGGGTCGGGCGGCGTGGATCGCTGCCAGGGCGAGTGCGAGGCGGGCATCGGGCTTTGTCGCCCTGGCGACCGCGTCCTTGATCTCGTTGGGCTGGAGCGGCTGGAGAACCTGGTAGTCCTGGCGACCGGCTCGGATGCGGGCGGTGGGGTCGCGGAAGATGCTGCGGGTCCTCTTGCAGTGCCGGAACAGAGAGCGCAGTGCTCCGAGGGTGTGGTGGCGGTCGTTGCCGTGCAGGCCCTCGGCCACGGCGAGAACGTCGTCCCGTGTGATCTCGCGAAGGTGGTCGAACCGCTGCGACCATTCCCGCAGTGTGCCGTCGATGTAGTTCAGGTAGCCGTGAACCGTGGAGAGGGAGCGTGCCTGGGTGCGCGGTCCGCCGTCGTGGAGGGTGCGCAGCCAGTTCTCCACGTCGGTGCGGATCCCGGGGGTGAGGTCGGCAAGACGTCGCTGCAACCACGCGTCCAGGGCGGGGGTTCGGTCATCCTCGAACAGGCCCTGGTGTTCCAGGACCTCGATGGTGCGCTCGGCGCTGAGACCGTGAGCGAGCAGGACCGGTGAGAGTTCGGAGAAGCAGATCCGATCCCCTGGCCGGTGGAGTGAGAGCAGGATGACCAGTGCCCGGTCCACGTCCTTGGCCACCCACCGGCTCCAGCCGCGGGTTTCGCCGAACACCTGGGCGATCTGGCGGGCATGGGCCAGCGTCGGGTTGGTCAGGTCCGCGTGCTGTTGTCGGTCGAAGGCGGAGTAGTCGCGTGGCACCGTTACTTCCAGGCGGAGCTGCTGCCACTCCTCCCGCTCATGGGACGGAGCGAGGGCTGGCGGCGGGCTGGGCTTTCGGCGGCCCCGTTTACCCAGGAGGGGGCCGGGTTGGCGGATGCGGTGCATGCCCGCGAGGAACAGTTGCTGGTGGGCGACTTGCGGTAGCCGTGCCCGGAACACGGTGTCCTCGGTCTTGGCTTCCCAGCTCGCCTGAAGGCGGCATAGGCGGCAGTGGCCGTCGTGCACCGGAACCTGACGGTCGCAGGCGGTGCAGCGTCCGAGTCCGTGGAGTTGACCGAAGGTGTAGCAGGCCCGGCAGTAGCGTCCCGGAAGCTGCCCCCAGGCGAAGCAGCCCGCGCAGCTCGCGGCCGGTTTGTTCGGGGAGATGCGGCCCATCAGAGCGGCGGAAGAGAGCGTCCGTCCTTGCGTTTGGGGACCACCGCCGGCGGCGATCCGGTGGCGGCGGCCGCCTTCTGCGGGGATTCTTCCTGGGGGCGCCGGACCTTCTCCGGTTCCGGAATGAGCAGGTCCTGGGGTCCGCAGTCGAGCACCGCGCAGATGACGTCGAGGTCGTCGAGCTTGATGCTGGCCGGATCTCCGGACCACAGGCCCGACATCTTTCCGGCGCTGATCACCAGGCCGTGCTCGGCGAGCAGGCGCTGCATCTGGCTGGCCTTCCAGATGCCGCGGTTGGCGGCGGCCAGCCGCAGGTTCCACTTCACGGCATGAGTCCCTTCAAACGTTCGGCGGCTCGCTGTTGGGCAGCGATCCAGGCGTCTTCGACGTGGGTGCGGTGGACGTGGACGTACTTCATCGTCGTGGCGATCCAGGAATGGCCCAGGACCTGCTGGATCGCGATGAGGTCCATGCCGCCGAGGTAGAGCTGGGAGGCGCAGAAGTGCCGCAGGACGTGCGGCGTCATCCTTCCGCCCCAGTCGGGCAGGTGGCGTTCGGCCGCCTCGACCAGTGATGAGCGCAGGGCCTCGTCGCCGATCCTCCTGCTGGTGCCGTCGGCGTTGGTGCGCTCGGAGGGGAACAGCGGGGCACCGGGACGGGTGTGGTCGTCGTCGAAGTGTCCCCACACGTCCTCGATGAACCAGCGCAGGGTGCGCCCTGCGTCGTTGATCAGCGGGACCATGCGCTCGCGCGGCCCTGATCCGCGGGCGCCTTTGCCCTGGCGGACGTGGAGCTTGCCGAACCGGCCCAGCTCCCACTTCACGTCGTCCAGGTCCAGGCTGCGGGCCTCGTTCACCCGCAGACCGACCTCGGCCATCAGGCGGCAGGCCGCGTAGTTGCGGGCC
The DNA here is from genome assembly GCF_965343085.1 of Nocardiopsis synnemataformans. Taxonomy (NCBI): domain Bacteria; kingdom Bacillati; phylum Actinomycetota; class Actinomycetes; order Streptosporangiales; family Nocardiopsidaceae; genus Nocardiopsis; species Nocardiopsis synnemataformans. Next base: position 28,877 of record NZ_CBDRFA010000013.1, read on the forward strand.
GTAGGTGCGAACTTGCGACAGATCGCGAGCTCACCCCGCCATCCGGCGAACAGCTGCTCCACCTGCTCGGCCGAGGGCGGGATGCGCAGCCGGGCCTCGCGCTGGCCGCGAGGGCGGTTCATCTCGTCGATCGGGCATTCGACGATGCGGCCGGTCATCTGATGGATCTCGACCTTGTGGCGCAGCTCCAGGAACGCGAAGAACGTCTTCAACGCCTGGGCTCTGGCCAGGCGGGTGCCCTTGGCCGCATCACGCAGCACCTTGCCGAAGTAGACGTCGGCCTCGCGGGGCTCCATCTCCCAGAGCGGGCGCCCGAGCCAGGTGCGGGCCTGTTCGAGATGGACCACATCGGAGCTGATCGTGGAGTCGGCCAGTCCGGCTGCGGCACGGGCGAGAACGAACCCGGCCAGCACGTCGGTCTCGAACTCCGCGATCTCCTCGGGGCCGACCGGGGCTCGTGCCTCGCGCAGGTCTCGGACGACTCCCAGGGCCAACCCGCGCCTCCTCGCCTTCACTGGATCAAGAGGTTGATCACTCTAGACGAGGAGGCTTCGGGATTCCTGAAGTTCGGTCAGATTGTTACCGCAGGCCCTGTCGGGAGGGGATCAGGGCAGGTCCGCAGGTGAGCAGGCGATCGTCACAAGCAGCGGACAGCCGGACGAACTCCAGGGTTATCTCTCACCAGGTGCGGTAGCGGATCGCGGCAGCTCGTCGTCATCTGCGGGCGAGCCCGCTGGTTGTTTGCCGAAGGCTGTCCACGGCCGGCCCGGGGCCCATCAGCATGACGGGTCCGGTTCAACCCTCGACGGTGCCGGAGGCGGTGATCTCGATCTTGGCCTTGGTGGCACCCGACGGTGAGCCCAGGGACTCGATCCTGTCAACGAGCTCCTGGCCCTCCACCACCTCGCCGAAGACGACGTGCTTGCCGTCGAGCCACGGGGTGACGACGGTGGTGACGAAGAACTGAGAGCCGTTGGTGTTGCGGCCGGAGTTGGCCATCGACAGCAGGTACGGACGGTCATGCCTCAGGTCGAAGTTCTCGTCGGCGAACTTCGCGCCGTAGATGCTCTTGCCACCCGTGCCGTCGTGGTTGGTGAAGTCGCCGCCCTGCAGCATGAACTGCGGGATGACGCGGTGGAAGCCGGAGCCCGCGTAGCCGAAGCCGTTCTGTCCGGTGGCCAGCTCGCGGAAGTTCTGGGCGGTCTTCGGGACGACCTTGTCGAAGAGGGTGAAGACGATGCGGCCTGCGGGCGCGCCGTCGATGGTGATGTCGAAGTAGACGTTACTCATGGGAACCATTTTGGCACTTGAGGTGTGGTGTTTGTCCGGTGCGGTCCTGAGCCTGACACGGAGGGGGACGGTCAGAAGATCGGCGGCTCCGCGACCGGGTCAGCCACCTCAACGGCGCGCACCTGGGCACCGTGACGCGCCAGTAGAACCCGATCCCCGTGGTCGGATCCGGGTTCTTCCTTCAGCCTCGGACGACGTCGGTCCCGCTCACCATGGGACGAGCGGGACGGACGTCGGCGCAGTCAGTCCATGAGGCGATCGAAGATCCCCCGCACGTCCGCCGCGGAGTAGTCCGAGTCGTACTCCCCGGGCACGATGTCGAGGAAGGAGGTCTCGTACTCCAGTTCGTCGGGGCAGGGGTCGCCGATCTCCTCGGTGTACTCCTCCACCAGCTCGCCGCTGTGCAGCTCGTAAGCCTGGATGGTGAACGCGGTGGCGTAGAAGTCGACGCTGGCCACATCCGTGAACGGAAGCAGCAGTTGGTCCGCGCCCGGCTCGTAGGTGCAGGTCTGCTGGTATCCGCCCCGTTCGGGGCCCTCCACACAGACCGCCAGGACCGTCTCCTCGGCGGTGTCGGCGCGCCAGGAGTCGGGAAAGTCGTACTCGTCGGGGTCCAACCCCGACAGGCGCATCGCGTGTGGTCCCCGCCCCTCGTACGCGGGCGCGCCCGGGAAGGCGGCCGGATGCGCACAGTACTCCTCGCTGGCGAGCAGACTCTCGGCCGAGCGCACCGCCAGCGGATGCTCGGGGTGGGCCGTCAGGAACTCCTGGTGGGCCGACGCCCCCGCTTCGGGCCGGGCCGCGCCGAGGGCGTCCGCGCAGTGGAACATCCGGGCCGGCGCCTGCTCGGCCTGGGACGCTGTCGCCCGGGCCAGCTCGGGTTCCTCCCAGGTCTGTGCGAGCAGCCAGTCGTCGATCTCCTTGGCCCGGCAGGGGGGAACGCTGTCGAGGGAAGTGAGGAACGACTCCGTGACGGCGCTCGCGCGTTCGCTCTGGCCGGGAGTGGAGCGCAGTGTCGTCGACAGTTGCGCGAAGGCGTCCTCCACCGCGGCCATTGAGGCCACGTGGCCGTCCAGCGCCTCGTCGCTTCCCTCCTGCTCCCGGGCGTGCGTCACGACCCCGTCGAGCAGGCGTTCGGCGTGTTCGGGTCCGGCGCCGTCCCAGAGCGCGCCGGGTCCGGCCAGGTACTTCTCCAACATCTCGGCCGCGGCCGACGGGTCCTGTTCGGTCAGGGCGACGGAGAGCAGCTCGCAGGCCTGCCGCTGCTCGACGCCGCGGGAGGCGACCGAGTTGTAGGCGAGCTCGTGCGCCGGGACAAGCCATCGCAGGGAGGCCAGAGCGCGGTCACAGTCGCCCTCGGCGTGCGCGGCCTCGGCGTCGCGGGTGATCGCCCAGGTGTCCAGCCGCAGCCACACGATCACGACCAGGAGCACGCAGACGGCCATGAACACCCGTGCGCGCCACGGCGGAGGGTCGGCTTCGCCGCGCGGGACCGGGGCACCGCCGGGGTGGCGCGTGAGCCGCCACGCGTGGAGGACCGGACCCGCCCACGCGAGCGCGAGGAGGACCCTCCATGCCGTGACATGCGGGAACAGGACGGAGAGCGTGACCAGAGCCAGGGCCGTGGACGAGGCGGCCAGCATCAGGCGGGGGCGGCGCGCCAGGAGGTAGCCGAGACCGAGCAGGGTGGCGTTGCCGAGGACCGTGGAGAGCGGGTCGGGTCCCTGGCGCGGGTGTGGTCCGATCTCGGGTTCGATCTCGGGTTCGATTTCGGGTTCGGGTTCGGAAGCGGTGTGAGGCGTGGGAGGGCGGTGTTCGGATTCCGTCATGGGGGTCTCCGGCCGTGACGAGGGGGTGATCGCGGGTTACCAGACAAACAGATCGGGAGCCGATCCGGACACCTTTCACCCGGCCGTACCGGACGTCCCCTCCCCCGGTGCGCGGTCGCTCCACGTCACCGGACCTGGAATTCGGTGAGTGCCGGGGGCGGACCGCAGCCGCCACCGCACCAGGAAGCCCTGGCCGTCTGCCCGGAGGTGTTCGACGGCTGCGCCGCCGTCCTCCAGTGGGCGCTGCTGGATGCCCGCACCCGCCGATGGATGCCCGCACCCACCGTGCCCACACCTCGCGGGTACGGTCCTTCCTGGTCTGGCTGGAGGATGCCGCCCCGGTCGGCGTCGACCCGCCCACCGATGCCTCGGCCGCTCCGCCTTCCGTTCTGGTACGCGGCCTCCCCCGACCGGGGACATGGTGTCCGCGCCCAAAAGTGTGTACTTTTGTACACATTGTTGACCTTCGCCCCGCTGGGAGCTCCTCATGGGAACCGCCATGGGTCGTCGGCGCCTCGCGCTGTGCGTCCTCTTCCTCCTGCCCGGGTTGGGGATCTCCTCCTGGGTCACGCGCACCCCCGCCATCCGCGACGCGCTGGGGGCCTCCACCGCCGAGATGGGACTCGTCCTGTTCGGCCTCTCGGCCGGGTCCATGCTCGGCATCCTCAGTTCGGGCGCACTCGTCTCCCGCCTGGGCGCCCGACCGGTCATCGTCGCCGGCACCGTCGCCGTGATCGCGAGCATGCCCGTCATCGGCCTGGGCGCGGCCCTGTCGGTCCCCCTCATCGTCGCGCTGGGCCTGTTCCTCTTCGGGCTGGGCATGGGCGGCGGCGAGGTCGCCATGAACGTCGAGGGTGCCGACATCGAACAGACCCTCTCCGAACCGCTGCTGCCGCGCCTGCACGGCTTCTTCAGCCTGGGAACCGTGATCGGCGCCCTCACCGGCATGGCGTTCACCGCGATCGGGTTCCCCGTGGCGTGGCACCTGGTGGCGATCGGGGTCCTGGCACTGGTAGCCGCGACGGCGACCCTCGGCGCCCTGCCCCCCGACACCGGCCGGGCGCTCCCGCGCGCCTCCGACCAGCAGGCCACACAGGGTGGACGCGCGTTGTGGAAGGACACGCGCCTGATGCTGATCGGCGTCATCGTGCTCGCGATGGCCCTGGCCGAGGGCACCGCCAACGACTGGCTTCCGCTGATCATGGTCGACGGCCACGGCTTCGACCAGGCCATGGGGTCGATGGTCTACGCCGTCTTCGCCGTGTCGATGACGGTCGGGCGCTTCGCCGGGGGATACTTCCTGGCGCGCTTCGGCAGGTCCCGCGTGCTCGCGGCGAGCGCGCTGGCCGGGGCGGCGGGAATGGGGCTGGTGGCGGCCGCCGACAGCCCGGTCCTGGCGACGGCGGCCGTGGTCCTGTGGGGGCTGGGCGCCTCCCTGGGCTTTCCCGTGGTCCTGTCCGCGGCCGGGGACTCCGGGCCCGACTCCGCGGCCCGGGTCTCCCTGGTGGCGACGCTCGGCTACGTCGCCTTCCTGGTCGGGCCGCCCGTGCTGGGTCTGCTGGGCGAGGCGTACGGGCTGCGCGGGGCACTGGTCGTGCCCCTGGTCTTCGTCGTGCTCGCCGGGTGCCTCAGCCCGGCCGCCCGTCCGCGCCAGGCGGCGGACGCGAGGGCCGCCGGGCGGGACGGTGCTGACTCCAGCCGGGACGGTGCGGACGCCGAACGCACCTGAGTCCGTCCACGCCCTGGTCGTCGCCCGCGCGCCCTGGACCTCCCCGAGCGTCAGCGCGTGCCGAGGTAGTTGTTCGGGTCGAGCACGTACTTGCTGGCCGCGCCCTCGTCGAAGGCCCGGTACCCCTCGGGTGCCTCCTCCAGCGGGATCGCCACGGCGTTGACGGCCTCGGCGATCCGCACCCGGTCGTTGAGGATCGCCTCCATCAGCTCGCGGTGGTACTTCATGACCGGGCACTGGCCGGTGAAGAAGGCGTGCGACTTCGACCACCCCAGCCCGAACCGGACCGACAGGGAACCCTTCTTGGCGGCCTCGTCGGACGCTCCGGGGTCGCCGGTCACGTACAGGCCCGGGATCCCGATGGACCCTCCGGCCCTGGTCACGTCCATCGCGGTGTTGAGCACGCTGGCGGGAGCCTCCCGCGAGGCGCCCTCACCCGTCCCGTGCGCCTCGAAGCCGACCGCGTCCACCGCGCAGTCCACCTCGGTGACGCCCAGGATCCGCTCGATCTGCCCGGCCAGGTCCCCCTCGGCCACGTTGACCGTCTCGCACCCGAAGCTGCGGGCCTGGGCCAGCCGCTCCTCCTTCATGTCCGCGACGATCACCACCGCCGCGCCGAGCAGGCGGGCCGACGCGGCGGCGGCCAGCCCGACGGGTCCGGCTCCCGCGACGTAGACGCTCGAACCCACGCCCACACCCGCGGTGACGCAGCCGTGGTAGCCGGTCGGGAAGATGTCCGAGAGCATCGTCAGGTCCAGGATCTTCTCCATCGCCTGGTCGCGGTCGGGGAAGGCGAGGAGGTTCCAGTCCGCGTAGGGCACGAGCGCGTACCTGGCCTGTCCGCCGACCCAGCCGCCCATGTCGACGTAGCCGTAGGCCGAGCCCGGCCGGTCGGGGTTGACGTTCAGGCAGATCTCCGTGTGCCGCGCCTTGCAGTTGCGGCAGCGCCCGCAGGAGATGTTGAACGGGACCGAGACGAGGTCGCCGACCTGGACGAACTCCACGTCGGGGCCGGTCTCGATGACCTCGCCGGTGATCTCGTGGCCCAGGACCAACCCTTCCGGCGCGGTGGTGCGCCCCCGCACCATGTGCTGGTCGCTGCCGCAGATGTTGGTGGCGACCACCTTCAGGATCGCCCCGTGCGGAACCTTGCGTCCGACGTTCGCGGGGTTGACCCCGGGACCGTCCTTGATGACGAACTCGGGGTAGTCGACGTCCTCGACCTCGACCCGGCCCGCGCCCTTGTACACCACACCCCTGTTGCCAGCCATGTCCTTCCCACCTCTCCGCCCCCGGGTGGGGGCACTTTCCCCTGTGGTTTCCGGTGGGGGCGAGGGGCAACCGGACACCGCGGGTCTCTCCGGATTCTTTGCCGGATCCGGGTGCGCGGGGGTGGTGCGGCCGACGCGGGAGGAGGGGCCTGTCAGCCGAGGAGGCGGCGGCCGGGGCGGCGAATCGTCCGCCCCGGCGTATCCGAGTAGGCCGGGCGGTATCTGAACCGGTACCATTTCCGAGGGACGCAGCCGGGACCACGGTCGCGGCAGCCCGCCAGCGTAGCTCAATTGGCAGAGCAATCGCCTTGTAAGCGATAGGTTAGGGGTTCAAGTCCCCTCGCTGGCTCTCATGTGGTCTGACCTGGGAAGATGCTCGGCTAGTCGCGTCGCCGGGGCGGCCGGACCGCCCCGAGAGCAATCGCCTACGCTGACCTCCGTCCGCCCGAGGACGGGCGCGACGGTGCCGCCGCGTCGTACACCGGCGCTGACAAGAGTGCTGACATTCCGCGCTTCGAGCCTGTGCGGTTGGGAGCTCGTCGGACGGGTGCACCTGCGGTCCTGGCTGGTGCGGCTGCGCCATCGCCAGCACAAGGGTCAACAACCACTACCGGTGCTTACAGCAGTTCTTCGAGCGCAGGGCTGCGAGGGCGGGCGTGACGCACGTGCGCCCGGATCGCTTCCGGCACGACTTCTCGCACCGCTAATTGGACAACGGCGGGGCCGAGAGCGACCTGATGGAGCTGAACGGGTGGGACTCGCGGCAGATGCTGCGCCACTACGACCAGGTCATGGAGCGCTGTGCCTGAGGTCAGTGAGCGGGGCGCTGACAGTGGTGGGCTGGTGCCGCTGTCAACGCTTCCGTTAGCGCTCTTTGAAGCTCTTGAGGAGTCAGATGCCAGTGCGGATTCCGTGTGTCCGTTGTGTGAGGATGAACCTCGGCTGAGCAGAAACCGAGTGGTTGGCGCGCCTTAACTTAGATTGCGGCGAGATAACGGGCTGCGTTTCCGCAGGTCGTTAAGGTGAGCCCCGCGCACGCGGGGATGGACCGCGCGGCACGCGGGCCCTGGAGGGCTACGCCGAGTGAGCCCCGCGCACGCGAGGAAGGGCGAACTGGCCGCGGCGGTCCCGTTGGGCGGATCCAGGCGGAGGGTGTGAGCTGACCCGGTCTCAGGGCGGCCCTGGTGCGTTCCGGGGCCGTTCGACGTGTCTCGGGGTCCGCCTGATCCGTGACCTCGGAACGCCCACGAAGCTACTCACGGATTACTCGGTCCCTCGCCATGGCCCGGGAGAATCGGGCCTCCATGTGATGTCGTTCACCGGTCCCTTGACTCCGACGCGACGTCACCCTGTTGCATGGGCGGCGCCAAGCACCACGAGCGGAAGGCTTCCCCGTGAACGATCCGGCTGAACGAACACGCCTCGACGCCGCCGACTACGCCCGCGCGGAGCAGATGCTCGCGCCGTACAGAGCCCGCCTCATACCACAGGCCGCCGTCGCACCGCAGTGGTCCAGCGACGGCACCCGGTTCTGGTACCGCTCAGGGACACGACACGTCCTGGTCGATCCGGCGGCGGGCACCAGACGCGACGCGTTCGACCACGAACGTCTGGCGGCAGCGCTGTCACAGGGCTCCGGACACGCGGTCGAGGCCGACGCTCTGCCGCTGGCGTCCCTTGACTTCGAGCCCCCGGGCAGCGACGCCGACGTGATCCGCTTCTCGGCGTTCGACACCCGGTGGGAGTGGTCGGACCGCGCCTCGTCCTGTACCCGGATCGACGACGACCACCCCGCAGGGCCGGGCGAGCTCGCCTCACCGGACAAGGCGTGGGTGGCGTTCCGCCGTGGGGGCGACGTGTGGGTGCGCAGCCGCGACGGTCAGCAGGAGTTCGCGCTCACCGAGGACGCGGAGCCGGACTGGGACTACGGTGGCCTGCCCGACGCCGCCTCGAAGGTATCGCTGCCCTTGCAGGGCCTGGGTTCGCCGCTCGTGGCCGAGTGGTCACCGGACTCCACCCGGTTGCTCACCCACCGGATCGACCAGCGGGGACTGCCCGAACAGGTGCTGGTGGAGTCGGCTCCGCCCGGGGGAGGGCGGCCGGTGGCACACCGCGTCCGCTACCCCATGCCCGACGACGAGGCCCAGGCGACGGTGTCGTGGCGCGTGCTCGACGTCGGTACCCGAGAGGTCGTCAGCGAACAGGGCGACCCGGAGGTCCTCTCGGTCCACAACCTGTCGCGGCGGTGGTGGACGGGGCAGCGGGGCAGCGCGATCCACGTCCTGCACCAGGCGAGGGACGGGCGCACCGTGGAACTGCGCCGTCTCGACCCGCTCACCGGGGAGCGGACGACGCTGGTCACCGAGACCGACCGCACCCGGGTCGACCCCTCGCCCTACCTCCACCTTTCTCCGGTGACGCGTGTACTGGACTCCGGGGAGATCCTGTGGTGGTCCCAGCGCGACGGTTGGGGCCACCTCTACCTTTACTCCGCCGACGGTGGTCGGGTCGAGCGGGTCACCGAGGGGCCGTGGCTGGTCCACCAGGTGCTGTGGGTCGATGAGGACCGCCGCCAGGTGTGGTTCGTCGCATGTGGACTCCACGCCGACGACCCCTACGTGCGACAGATCTGCCGGGTGGGCCTCGACGGCAGCGGGTTCGTGCGGCTCACCGACGACGACCTCGACCACGACGCGGTCAGTCCTCCGCAGGGCGGCTATCTCCTCGACCGGGCCTCGGACGTGGCCACGCCGCCGCAGGCTCGGGTGCTCGACGGCGACGGGCTGCTCCTGGTCGAACTCGAGGCCCCGGACACCACTTCGCTCGAAGCGGCGGGCTGGAGTCCGCCCGAGCGGTTCCACACCCTCGCCGCCGACGGGAGCACTCCGATCCACGGAGTGCTGTGGCGACCGCACGGCTTCGACCCGGCCAGGCGCTACCCCGTCATCGACCACTGCTACCCCGGACCCAACACGCACCGGGCGTCGCCGGCGTTCGGGAACCTGTTCACCGGCGAGCCCGAGGCACTGGCCGCGCTCGGGTTCGCCGTGGTCGCGATCGACGGCCGAGGCACCCCGCTGCGCAGCAAGGCCTTCCTGGATCACTCCTACACGGGGGACCTGGGCATGTCGGCGGCGTTGGCCGACCACGTCGCCGCGATCCGCGAGCTGGGGCGCCGCCACTCCTGGTTGGATACCGATCGAGTGGCCATGACCGGCGATTCAGGGGGCGGTTTCGCCACGGCCCGTGCCCTGCTCACCCACCCGGAGTTCTACACCGTGGGTGTCGCGCGGACCGGCGCCCACGACTTCTCGATCTACCTGCCGTTCTGGACCGAACAGTTCTGCGGCGAGCCGAGCGCCGAGAACCGCCGGGCCATGGTCAACACGCACCTTGCCGACAACCTGCGCGGCAAGCTCCTGTTGATCGACGGGGAGCTCGACGACAACGTGCTGCACTACCAGAGCATGCGCCTCGTCGACGCGCTCATCGACGCCGACGCCGATGTCGACATGCTCCTCGTGCCAGGCGTCGACCACAGTCTCATGGGCCGCTACCACTACATCACGCGGCGGACCTGGGACTACCTGGTGCGCCACCTGCACGGCACCGAACCCCCGCGCTACCGCATCGCTCCGCTCCCGCCGATGCCCGAATGGGCCCTCATCCCGTCCTGAGGATGCGGCGGTAGGGTCCACCTCGGCTCACAGCGGATTCAGAACCGCCCCCGGGCAACGGACTGTTGCTCGGGGGCGGGCTGGACGGCGATGCCGACCACCGCGTCGACACCCTCTCCGGGCTGACCGGTCCCGAGGTGGAGGACCTGAGGCCCGGGGTTGCGGAACACCGGAACGAAGACCCGCGCCGCGTCGTGTCCGGGGAAGCGTCTACGGGATGCGCGGATCCGACGGCGGAGTCGTACACCAACTCCCTGCGCCGGTGCACCACAGAACACCTGCTGACCGTCGCCCGTCCGGCTCCGGACTCCGCGCACGCGACATCTCTAGCACTGGGCGGACGTGGCCTCGATCCCCGCCGCACGTAACCTCCGGACCAGGAGCTCCACCTCCGGAAGGGTTCCCGAGTAGTCACCGGCCACTACCCGGTCGAGCACGGCTCTGGCGTCGGTGAGGTCGATGCCGAGCTCGGCCCGCAGCACACGCATGATCGCGACGTTCCTGGCGGGCGCGTCCACGAGAAGCGTCACCGGGCCGTGCTCGTCGAGAATCCGGTCCCGCAGCTCGTCGGGGAGAGCACTGCCACAGGACGCCATCGAGGACCCACAGGTCCGGCACACGCATTCGACATCCCATCGCAGGGAACCGTCCACCAGGGCCTGGACGCCCTGGCACTCCAGTCGTCCGCCGCACCCCTGACACACGGCCGGGTATTCGATGGATGCGTACACAGGCTGCTGGGTCATCCCCGCCCCTCCACGGAAGAGAAGGCCGAACGGTCACGTGAGGCTGTGAAAGCGGTCAGGGACAGGAGGCCCCGGCCTGGTCGGGCGTGTGGGGTGCTGTCAGCGATGGCCCAGTACGTTGACCACCCGGCCGTTGGGGTCGCGGACGAAGAACCGCCGCACGCCCCACTCCTCGTCCTGCAAAGGGTGGACGATCTCCGCGCCGCTGTCCCGCACGGCCGCGTAGGCCGCGTCCACGTCGTCCACCTCGACACTCATGTCGGGGATGACGGGGCCGGTCTTGTCAGCGGTCATGAAGCTGACCTGTGCGGCCGGAGCAGAGGGGGAGGCGAGCGTCATGAGCCAACCGTGGTTCATGACCTCCTCGAAGCCCAGTAGGCCGTAGAACTCCCGGCTCTCCCGCGCGGCCTCCGACCGAATATTGGGCACCACGCGGCGAACGGCCATCGACGACTCCAGGTGGGAACGAACCTGCCTCCGGAACGCTCTCACAGGTACTACGGCACAACCACCGCCGCAAACACTTTTCCGCGACAGCCGGGTCGAGGGAAACGCTCGTCCGCACTCCGCGCACACGGAGGCGGGACCGTCCGTATGAGGACCGGCTGTTCTTCGTTGAGGGTGTCCGGCCGGGCGTGCGTACAGGCGGACGGCGCCGACCGGCCGGTGTCACGAGGTACTGGACATCACGAGTCCGAGCTGAGCAGGGGGCGGCTCCGCCGCAGTGTGCAGGGGACCGCGGGCGTCCGGGCGGGATCCGAACCGGATCCAGGCCAGCTCCCGGGCCCGGCGCCGGTCGAGTGCGAGCAGACTGCGCGCGCCCGGCGCGAACGCCGTCGGCCTGTGCCGGGTGGCCGTGCGCAGCCGCCGCCAGCGCCGCGAATGCACCCGGTGGCTGCGCTCGGTCACCCGCCGCCCCCGGGCGTCCTGCCCGCTCCGGGCCTCCTGCGGGGTGGCGTCGATCATCAGCACGTGCACCTCGTACCGGCGGAGTCGGCAGAGCAGGGCGAGCAGCACGCGGACCGAGCGCCGGGTCCCGCACTCGTGCACCACCACCGGGCCGCCGCGTAACGCCTCGGCCACCCGGGCCAGGTGCAGTACGTGCACCACCCAGCGCCACAGCGGGTAGGGGATTCGGCCGAGCAGCGGTCCCAGCCGGTACCGCGACTGTAGCGAGTCGATCACCCGCACACCGTCCGCGGTGAGCACGGTCCGGTCCTCGTCCCCGCGCAGACCGAACAGCCGCCGCAGCAGGGTGCTCTTCCCGGCCCCGGGTACCCCGGCGACCAGAACCAGGGACCGCCGAGGGTAGACCGCCCCGCGCACCCTCGCGTCTTTCACCGCGGGTGCGTACCGCACCAGACCCTGGGACATCTTCGGTAGCTCCTCAAAGCCGACCTTCGCGCCGGTGGGGTGCGGCTCTACAGCGGCCGCGTCACCAACGTCATGGCGCTACTGGGTGTGTACTGACCTGAGAGGTTGGTGCCGCGGAAGGCGGGAGGGCCGCCGATCGCGGTGTGGAACCGGTGGTGATTGTAGTGATGCCGCCGCCTCGGAACGCCTCCCGTTCCTCTCGTCGGCCGGGATCCCGCCGTAGGCCAGGCGGGAGTGGTCGTCCACGGCGTCGTGCGGGTAGGCGTCCCCCGTGTTCAGGTGTACCCCGTACCGGAGGGGTTCTCGCGCCCCTGGACGCGTCCGAGCCCCTTGTGGCCGCCGCCGTCGGGGATGTCGCCGAGTTTCCTGATGTCCACGTGCGCCAGCTCGCCGGGGCGCTCACGCTCACCGCCACGCACCGCGCGCTCGCGGGACGCTCGTCGAGACCCCTTCGCGGGCTCGCCGAGGTGTGCCTGTCGGGCCTGGAGGCCGCCCGTTCGCAGATCAGCCTCCCGATTCGATCAGGGGCGCGAGCCCGTCGAGCAGGTGTCGCATGCCGAGGTCGAAGATCGCGTGCACGTCGGGTAGCCCCGAGATGCTGAACGTCAGGGGAAACCGGCCCTGCTCGGCGATCCGCAGGAACTCCTCGCCCCTGGACCTCCACCAGTGCTCGGCGTCCATCCCGAACTCGTACCCCTCCACCACCGCCCGTGTGCCCTGGAGGGCCATGCCGGAGGTGTAGGCGGACAGGAAGGTGAGGATCGCCATGGCCTCGTCCGGTGAGCGCCCCTGAGCGGTGATCACCTTCATCATCCACTCGGCGTTCTGCACCAGCCCGGGGGACTGGACCGCCCCGGCGATCGGGGTCAACCGGATGGTCCAGGGGTGCATCCGGTAGATGCCCCACTCTGTCCGGAGCGCCAGTTCGAGTGCTCCGCGCCAGTCGGCGGGCGGCGGTTCGGGCAGGGCGTGCTCCGTGTAGACCTGGTCGATCATCGCGGTCACCAACGCGTCCTTGTTCGTGACGTGGCGGTACAGGGCCATGGTGCTCACCCCCAGATGGGTGGCGACCCTGCGCATGGACAGACCGTCGGTGCCCTCCGCGTCGGCGATGGTGATCGCGGCCCGGACGATGGCCTCTTTGGTGAGACCGGGCTCTGCGGCCGGGTGGCGCTCTCCCGCCTCCGCCGGGCGCGGGCGTTCCCGCTGCCGCTGTGGTCCTCGCGGCTCCGGCGCGGGGGCGGGCGCGTTCCGCACGAGGGTCCCCACCCCGCGCACCGCTTCGACCAGACCCTCCTGGCGCAGGGCCACGAGCGCCTTGGTGGCGGTGGCCATGGCCACCCCCCACTCGCGCATGATCTCCCTCGTCGAGGGCACCCGCTCTCCCGGCCGCAGCTCCCCGGCGTCGATGCGCGCGCGGATGTCGGCGACGACCCGCGCGTAGGGCGGCAGCTCCCGTTTCCCGCTCGTGGACACCACTGACCCCCTTCGGCCCTGTTTCGCTGCCCCCGAGTGTACTAGTGCACGATGGAGGCTTGGGTTGGCTCGTCGAAGGCGCCGGGGCGTCCCGAAGAGCCTCTTTCGATGCCTGGTGCACTAGATCAGTGCACTAGTTCGGTTCGCTGGCGACAGTGAGCTTCTGGGCTATCTGGCAAGGGTTTACAGCGGGGGGAGTGCTGTGTGTACGATGTACGCGCAGTGCGTCGCTCCGACGTGCGCCCCGGTGCGTGCCTCGGTGCGTACGCCGTCCATCTGAGCCCACGGCCCTTTCGGAGGCCACCATGTCCCACACGCCCACACCCGAGGCCCGCACCGCCCCGGCCTCGGACCACCCGCTCCCGCTCGACCGCCGCTCCCTGGCCCCGGACCTGGCCCGCGGCGTCATGCTGCTGTTCATCGCGCTCGCCCACACGCACCTGTTCACCGTGTTCATCGGCGGCCTCGAGGGCGTTCCCACCACCGCGGATCAGATCACCACCGCGGGCACGGTCATGTTCGTCGACCTGCGCAGCTACCCCATGTTCGCGGCCCTGTTCGGTTACGGCCTGGCCCAGATCCACCGCCGCCGCAGCGAGCAGGGACACGCCTGGCCCTGGACCCGCGACCTGCTGCGCCGACGCGGCCTGTGGCTGATCGTCTTCGGGCTGGCGCACACGGTGCTGCTCTTCCCCGCGGACATCCTGGCCGTCTACGGCCTGGTGACGCTGCTCCTGGCGGGCGTTCTGCGGCTGCGCGACCGGACCCTGGTGCTCCTGGCGGTGGCCTGGCTTCCCGTGGCCACGGCCGTCCACGCCCTGATCGCCGCCGAGGACACCGTGACGGGTCAGGGCATGCCGCTGATGCCCGACGGGTTCGTGGACGAACTCCTCTTCCGTGTGACCCTGTTCTCGGTCCTTGCGGTGGTGATGTTCGCCAGCACCCTCGTGCCGTTCCTGATCGGCGTCCTGGCGGCCCGGCACCGACTCCTGGAACGGCCCCACGAGCACCTGCGGCTGTTGCGCGCGACCGCGTTCGCGGGCATTCCCCTGGCCGCGTTGGGCGGTCTCCCCCTGGCCCTGGACAAGGCGGGGGTGTGGACTGACGCCACCCCCGGGGACGTCGTGGTCACCACCGCCCTGCACCAGGTGAGCGGCTACGCGGGCGCTCTGGGTTACGCTGCGCTCATCGCCCTGGTCGCCGTTCGCCTCACGGGCAGGGAGGGGCCGGTGACCGACGCCCTGGCCGCGCTCGGACAGCGTTCCATGACCTTCTACCTGGCCCAGTCGATCGTGTGGGCGGTGCTGTTCTCCTCCTACACGCTCGACCTGCACATGACGTCACCGGCCGTTGGTGTGGGCGTCGCGGTGGCCGTGTGGCTGACCACCGTGCTGCTCGCCGACCTCATGCGCCGCCGGGGTGTGCGCGGACCAGCCGAGGTGGCGCTACGCCGCCTGACCTACGGGCCGCCTCGCTGAACCGGCCGGTCCTTCCGAAGCCGTGGCGGGGGCCGGGCAGCTGCTGAGCGGCTACGGCAGAGCCCGTGGCCCCGCCGGGGGCGGGGGCGACCGCCTGTGTACCCGCGCCGGACGGCCGCGGCCCCCGGGTCCCCGGCGCGGTTGGGGGCGCCGGTGACACGCACGGTCCACGTCGGGCCTCGAACATGTTTGCTTCGAGGCGAGAAGTAAATTCGCTATGCTCGGAGCATGGGGCACAGTGAGCTTGAGCTGGCGGTGGTGGCGACCCAGAACGTCGTGATGCAGGCGAACGACCAGCTGGAGACGGCACTGGCCGAGCACCGTCTCACGCGCGCCACCGCGCAGGCCCTGTGGGAGATCGACCCCGACGAGACGCCCCCGTCGATGAAGACGATGGCCAGGCGGCTGTTCTGCCAGGCGCCCAACCTGAGCTTCGTGGTCAACCAGCTCGCCGAGAGGGGGCTGGTGGAGCGGCAGGTGGACCCCGCCGACCGCCGCTCGCGTGTGCTCATCCTGACCGCCGAAGGCCGTCGCGTGCGCGCCGCGGTCATCGAGGCGGCCGTGGCCACGACCCCGCTGGCCCAGCTCGACGAGGCCGAGTTGCGCCAGCTCGTGGCGCTGTTGGGCAAGGCCCTCCAACCGTCCGCGTAGGGGCTTCGTGCAGGGCTGGCCGCTCGCTGCGGTGCTACGACGCTGCGCCGCCACAGCGCTGCGCCCCTACGCCGCCGCCCGCCGGGCCGTGGACGCCGGGTTCCTGGGCGTGGAGGTGCACGCCGCCAACGGCCACCTCCTCCACCAGTTCCTCGCTCCCAACACCAACCGGCGCCAGGACGCCTACGGCGGCACCCTCGGGAACCGGATGCGCTTCGTCCTGGAGGTGGCCGGGGCCGTCATCGCCGAGATCGGCCCCGACCGCGTCGGCGTGCGCGTCTCCCCGGGCAACACCGTCAACGGCATCACCGAGACCGCCGACGACCTCGCCGCCCTCTACCCGGAGCCGGCCACCCGCCTGGACGCCCTGGGGCCCGTGTACCTGCACGTGGCCTTCGCCGACCCCGACGGCCCCGTGTGGAAGCGGATCCGCTGCCGCTGGTCGCGCACCCTGATCGGCAACCCGGTGCTGCCCGCCGGGGCGGTTCCCGCCGACGGCGGCCCGCCGGGCCCGCGTGTTCGTCACCGGCCACCTGGCCGTGCCACGGTCTCCGTCGGCGCATGACGTCTGTCATGCCCATCCCGTGCGGGGCGTGGAGGAAACCCGTGACCGGTGGCACTCTGTCACGGCTCTGCTCCGGCCTAGGTTCGGGAGCATGGACCCCAACGACAAGCGTCACCCCGCCGCGTCGGCCCCGCGGCCCGTCCCGCCGGGCGTGGAGTACCACCGCGTGCTCGCCGGGGACAAGCGCTGCATCGGGCGCGGCGTCCTCGCGATCGTGCTCCTGCTGGTGGGGATGTTCGCCTTCAGCATCGTCTTCTCCCAGGCCGCCGCCCTCGTCGACACGCGGATGGACAGGACCAATCCGGCGGCGGGCGGCACCGACTACACGCCGCTCTACCACGGCGCGACCATGTTCTCGCTCGCGCTGCTCATCCCGTGGAGCATGCTCATCCAGCGGTGGCTCTACGGCGTGCGCGGCGCCTCGCTGCACTCGGTGGTGTCGGGTTTCCGGTTCGACGTGTTCGGCCGGGCGCTCCTGTTCATCGGCCCCCTCTGGCTGATCGCCGTAACCGTCATGAACGTCTCGACGCCCTCCGAGCAGACCCACTGGCCGGTCGCCGACCTGGTCGGCATGTTCGTCCTCACCCTCCTGCTGGTGCCCCTCCAGACGGCGGGCGAGGAGTACGGCCTGCGCGGACTGGTCTTCCGGGTCGCCGGAAGCTGGAGCCGGGGGCCGCGGGCAGGGCTGGTCGTCGGCGTCCTCGTCTCCAGCCTGGTGTTCACGACCATCCACGGCGCGGGAGATCCGTGGATCAACCTCTGGTACTTCACGCTCGCCGTCAGCCTGGCCGTCATCACCTGGCGCACCGGCGGCGTCGAGAGCGCGGTCGTCATCCATGGGCTGCTCAACACGCTCACCTTCCTCCTCGTCACCGCTCTGCACACCGACATCGGCGCCTCCATCGCGGACCGGTCGGCGGGCACCGGGTCACCCGTCCTGCTCGTGCCCAGCGTCACCGTCGCCGTGGTCGCGGTCGTGGTGTGGGTGCGCACGCGTGGGACAGGGCCGGCCCTGACTCCCGCGGCAGTCCAGGACCACCCGGACGCACGGCCCGTAGGGGTTCCGACCGTGTGATGAGGAGCGGCTGACCCGGCCGGGGTGCGCGGCGCGGGGCCGCCGGTCTCCGAGGAGCGGTCAGTCCCCGAGGAGGCGTTCGACGAGGAACCGCCAGCCGTCGACCAGGGGGTGGGGGGCGCACCGCTCCGGGGGGCCGGGGACCTCCTCCGCTGACAGGTACAGCATCAGGGGCCCCTCCAGAGCGGCGGTCAGCTGCACGGCGAGGCCGTCCAGCTGGGCCGGGGGCACACCGGCCAGGCCCAGGAGCATGCGGATGTGGGGCTGGGTCATGCCGGCCGCGCCCGCCGGTACCGGCAGTGAGCGGTCCACGGCGGCCCGGGCGAGCGTGTGGTGTTCCAGCAGGAAGGGGATGCGGGCGCACCCGTAGGCGACCAGGCGTCGCACGGGGTCGGCGCCCGGTCCCAGCGGCGGCGGTCCGGACAGCACCCGCTCCTGGAAGCGGCGCTCGTCGTCTTCGAGCAGGGCCACGAAGATGCCGGCGCGACTGCCGAAGCGGCGGAAGACGGTGCCCTTGCCCAGTCCCGCCCTCTCGGCGAGGCCGTCCATGGTCACCTGCTGTGTTCCGTGTTCGGCGATCATCGCGCGGGCCGTCTCCAGCAGGCGTTCGCGGTTGCGCGCGGCGTCCGCGCGCTCGCCGCGCGCTTTCCCGAAGGGCACCAGGGGGGAGGTCACACGGCCAATCTACCCCGGGAACACTAAGCGGGGGGAAGTCCGTTTATAGTGGTGTGCGGTCACCCGGACAGAGGAACCGTCCGGCTGTGTGGCCGTGCTCCGCATGCCGCGGACCCGAACACCCTTGGGGGAAGAGCCCGATGAACCTGTTCCGTCTGGACGCCAGCATCCTGCCGACCGTCTCCGGCAGCGCCGAGATCGCCGACCGGGTCGAGGCCGAATGGACCGCCGCCCGCCCGCAGGGCGCCGTCACCCGCCGCCACCTGGGCACCGACCCGCTGCCCGCCGACGCCTGGGCCCTGGCCACGACCGGCGCGGCCACGGACGAGGCCGACCGCACCCCGGAACAGGACCGGGCCCTGGCCCTGGCGGCCGAACTGGCCGCCGAGCTCCAGGAGGCCGACGCGGTGGTTCTGGCCGTGCCGCTGTACAACTACGGCGTCTCCCAGCACTTCAAGACCTGGGCCGACCTGGTCATCGCGGGTGCGGGCCCCGGTACCCCGCTGCTGAAGGGCACCCCCACCGTGCTGGCCACCACCCTCGGTGGCGGCTACGGCCCCGGAACCCCCCGCGAGGGCTGGGACCACTCCACCCCCTACCTGGAGCGCGTCGTCGGCGACGTCTGGCAGGCCGACCTGACCCTCATCAAGCGCGAGCTCACCCTGGCCGCGACCACGCCGGGCATGGAGGCCCTCAAGGACCTCGCCCAGCAGGAGCACGACCAGGCCCTGGCCAGTGCCAGCGAGGTCGGCCGGGTGCTCGCCGCGCGCTGACGGCACCGCCCCCGGCCGCCGTCAACGGCCCGAACGCCGAACCCGCCCGGGGCCGCCGTCGACCACGTGATCCGTGTTCCCGGTGGGTCCGGGCGGTGTTCGTACGGGTCCTGGGGGTTCGGGCGACCTGCCCGGCACCGATCCCGGGGCCGTCTGGTGAACGCCTCCGCGCCCCGGCGGGGAGACCGGGGACGCCCACCGCCACGGTCACCCGGTACCGGTCGGGGTCAGCTCCCGGCGAGGACCTGCGCGAGCGCGTGGGAGACCTGCCTGACCATTCCCGGGTTGGTCTCCCGGTAGTAGTCCAGGCCGGTGACCGCCTGGTAGAGGGTCCAGCCCCGTCCGCGCAGGTAGGCGCCGTCGTCGGTGCCGAGCTCGGACAGGAACAACGCGCGGCTGCGGCCGGTGAAGACGTTCCACGCCGGTTGCAGGTCACAGGCCGGGTCACCGACGTTGAGCCCGCCCCAGTCGATGACCGCGGACAGTCGGCCCGCGTCGACCAGCAGGTTGCCGGGGAGCAGGTCGCCGTGCACCCACGCGTCGCGACCCCACGGCGGCGCCGCGAGCGACTCCTCCCAGGAGCGGATGAGGGCGGCGCCGTCCACCCGGTCGCCGAGCCCGTGGACCGCGCGGCGGACGTGCTCGTCGTTCTCCGCCAACGCGCCGCCCCGTGCGCCCCTGGCCCGGGGCGGCGCGTCGCCGGTGTCGACGCGTCGCATCGCGGCGACGAAGCCCGCGAGGTCGACGGCGGCCTGTTCGTGGTCGTCGATGGTGCCGTTGGCGTTGTCGCCGGGCAGCCACTCGTAGACGGACCACGTGAAGGGGTACTCCTCGGCGGGCGGCCCCGTCGCCACCTGCACGGGCAGGGCCAGCGGCAGGTGGGGCGCCAGCCGGGGCAGCCAGGTCGACTCGCGCTCGGCCTGCCCGGAAGCCCATCCGATCCGCGGCATCCGGACGCAGAGCCGTTCGCCGAGCCGGTAGACGTCGTGGTCCGTGCCGTAGGAGGGGACCAGCGTCAGCGGCAGGCCCGCCCACTGTGGGAACCGCGAACGCAGGAGCCGCCGCACGAGGTCCGGACTTGTCTGGACCTCGTCGGCGTGCATCCTGGTTCGGCTCATCCGGTCATGTTCGCAGAGGGCGACGGCGGTGCGCCGGGATTTTCCGGCCGGTCTGCGCTCTCCGCCGGGGGAGAGCCCCGGTGGCGCGGCGACGGGTGGGGCCGCGACGGCGGCGCACGGTGGGCGACCGCCCGTCCCTCGGCGCTAGCCCCGGGTTCCGTCGGGACGGCGCAGTCCCAGGCGGCCACGGGTGCAGACCGCGAGGATCACCGCGAGCAGGGCGACCATGGCGACCTCGGGCGCGCTCGCCGGGTCGCCCACGGCCACGGCCTTGACGCCCGAGACGACGTTGATCGCGGCGTGGGTGATGATCGCGGCGAGCACGCCGCCGCGGGCGGAGTTGAAGACGTGGCCGAGGACCACCGTGAACCCGACGCAGAGCAGGGCGTAGGCGGGGAAGTACATCTGCGACTGGAGCGTGCCAGCCATGGCGAACAGGGGAGCGTGCCACATCGCCCAGACCGCGCCGAGCACCACGTTCGCGGCCAGCGGGGAGAGCACGCCCTGGAGCCGGGGCAGCGCGAACCCCCGCCACCCCAGTTCCTCGTTGCCGCCGCCGACCAGCGCGATGACCAGGAACTGGACGGGCAGGGTCGGCAGCGCCGCCCACAGCTGGGCCTCGTCCAGGGTCGACTGGCCCAGGTACACCTGGATTGCTGCGGAGCCCGCGAGGGCCAGGACCATCAGCACGGTGATCGCGTAGGGCCTGACGCCGCCCCTGCGCCGGAGCGAGTGCCGCCGGAAGAGCGCGCCCACGCCCCGGCGGCCCTGGGTGGCCGCGGTGACGACGGCCGCGGCCACCATCGGCCCGAAACTGCCGACGATCACGGCGGGCATCGGGTCGCCCCCGGCGAGCAGCCGGGAGCCGACCCACCAGGCGGTCCAGGAGAAGGCGAAGGCGATCACGAGGAAGGCGGTGAGGCCGCCGGGGTCGGTGGCCGTCGTGCGGGACTGGTCGGGGGCCTCGGAGGGGGCGAAGGTCGGGGGGCTCGTGAGGGAGCTGTCGGTAACCATGCCGAGGAACATACACTGTTTGATGAAAACCTACAACGTATGATTCCTAGTATGCTGTCGGGCATGGCCACTTCAGGATCCGACCAGCAGTTCGACAGCGTCTTCCACCGCCCTCAGCGCCGACGCCGGTCCCAGCCCGCCCTCAGCCTCGAACGCATCGTCGCCGCGACGATCGGCCTGCTCGACCGCGAGGGGACGTCCGCGCTGACCATGCGCAAGGTCGCCGCCGAACTCGGGGTGCACGCCACCAGCCTGTACTGGTACGTGGAACGCCGGGAGGACCTCGTGGACCTGGCCGTGGACGGGATCCTGGCCGAGGCCGCCTCGGCTCTGCCGCCTCCGGGCACCCCCTGGGACGAGGCGCTCAAGGAGACCGCCCTCCGGTTCTACGCGGCCCTGACCGCGCACACCTGGGCGGCCGAGTTCGCGGGCTCCCGGCCGCTGATCGGCCCGAACGCCGTCGCCCTGTCGAGGCGGATCATCGAGGCGCTGGGGGAGCACGGCGGGGACAGGGAGGCGCAGGCGGTCGCGATCCGGGCGGTGTCGAACCAGATCCTCGGCGCGGCCACGTCCGCCGTCGCGATGAGCGTGATGAAGTCCGACCGCGAGCAGGGGCACGAGGAGGCCGTCGCCGTCACGGTGTCGGAAGTGGACGCCCTGGCCGTGGAGAACACCTACTTCGACCAGGCGCTGGACCTGGTCCTCGCCGGTATCAGGGCGCGGCGCGACGCGTAGCGGACCGGCCAGAAACATTGCCGGTGTGACGTGAGGGGTTCTGACCTGCGTCTTAGCGAGGCTGGACGGTCGAGACGCACTCTAAGTACGAGATCACGGCGGAGGGGGCGACTCCGGTTCACGGCACCGGACACGCTCGTCGGTGCGGCGGGATCCCGGGGACGGCCCCGGAGCGGGGCCACCGGTACGGGCGCGGCCCGCCCGGGCCCGGCGGTTCCACGGCGTTCGCGACGCCGCCGCCGGTCCGGGCGGGCGCACGGGCTCTCGGGCGTCCGGCTCCTAGGCGCGGATGTTGATGTCCACGCAGGCGTAGAAGGCGTTGGCCGTGTCGGCGACGTTCCACCGGGCCAGCAGCGTGTGCCGTCCGCTGTACCCCGACAGGTCCACGGTGTGGCTGAACGACCACGGCGGACGGGCGCCGTGGTCGTCGAACACGGCCACCCGCTGGTTTCCGATGAAGTACTCCCAGGTGGAGGTGGAGTGCGCGGCCGTGATGGTCCACTCGAACGTCTGGACGCGGCCGACGTCGGTCACCCGCCAGCCCCGGCTGTCGTCGTTCAGCTCGGAGAAGCGGCCGACGCCGCCGTCGCAGCGCATGAGCCCCTTGGGGCCCTCGACGCTCTGCGGCTCCCACTGGATGCCGCCGCACTGGACGATGCCCGCGGCGCACTGGGCCTGGCGGCTCATCGGGTTGGAGATGTAGCCGTGGGCGTTGGCCGTGCCCGCGGGCATGAGGCCGAGGAACAGGGTGGTGGCTGCGGCCAGCGCCGCCGCGGTGCGGAGCCGGTGCCTGTTACGGGGTCGGGGGGTGTCGGACTTGCGGATCGACATGTGCGGGTCCTTCGGTCATGGATCGCGCCCCGGCGCGGTGGAGGCCGGGACGGTAGCGGGAATCCGTCGGGGGAGTCCCGGACCGGTACCGGCCCGGGGCGAAGGCGAGCGCTCGGAACTGCGGAGGATCCGGAGGGGTCGCGGGCACGGAGCCGGTGAGGGCGCGGTGCCCGGAGTCCCTCTGGAAGGAGGGTTTCCCGTTCGGGGAGGCCGGTAAGCGGGCCGTGACGAGGAGTCGGATCCGCTGGCCGGGACGAGGCGCGGGGCCGACCGGACCGCCCACAGGACCGGTGGGGGTCATCCGCCGGGCGGTACGGGAGGGGCCGCGGAACGCGAGGGGACGGGAACTGGGAGGATCCGACCCCCTGTCGCGTGTGGTCCGCACCGGCCGCGGGTGGACCAATCCCGGTGCGGCCGGGAGACGGTATTAGACCTCACCTGGAAGCCACTGTTTCCTTCCCTTTCCCTCCCCCCGGCGCCGAGTCCTCCCACAGATCCCGGCACCGCGTTCGACCTGGTGCCGGGGCCCGCCATCCGCCGTCCGCCTGCCGTCCGACCGCCACCGGAGCCTTCCGTCAGCCGTCCACCCGCCGCCGCGCCCGCGAACGCCGCCGCGCCACGCCGCCGTTCGTGGGGTACCGGACCGTGGACGGGCGTTCCGTGAAGATGGCGCCGTGGACTGTCCGAATCCGGTGACCCGGTGAACCGCCCCCCGTCGGCGTCGTCCCCGGGGAGCCGTTTCCGGCACCGCACGAACGAGAGGTGAGATCGGTGGCCACCGACGGAGGGCAGCACCGCGCGGACAGCGAGCCGCGGCCGGGAACGGAACCGGAGACCCCCGAGGAGGCGGAGCGCGGGCGGAGCCGGCTCAAACCGATCGTGTTCTTCGGATCGTCCGCGCTGATCGTCGCGCTCTCGGTCTGGGCGATCGTCGCGCCCACGGGCGCAGGGAACACCATCGGCGCCGTCGTGGGGTGGATCTCCGAGGTGTTCGGCTGGTACTACTTCCTCGCCACCACCCTGTACCTGGGGTTCGTGGTGTTCGTCGCGCTCTCCCGCTACGGCAGGGTCAAACTCGGACCCCAGCACTCCAAGCCGGACTACGGGGTGTTCGCGTGGGCGGCCATGCTGTTCGCGGCGGGCATCGGCATCGACCTGCTGTTCTTCTCCGTCTCCGGGCCGGTCAGCCACTACCTGGCGCCGCCCGAGGGCGACGCGCAGACCGTCGAGGCGGCCCGGCAGGCCGTGGTGTGGACGCTCTTCCACTACGGCGTGACCGGGTGGGCGATGTACGCGCTGATGGGCATGGCCCTGGGCTACTTCTCGTTCCGCTACCACCTCCCCCTGGCCATCCGCTCGGCCCTGTACCCGCTGATCGGCAGGCGCGTCCACGGCCCGGTCGGCGACGCGGTCGACCTGGCGGCCGTCATCGGCACGATCTTCGGCGTCTCGGTGTCGCTCGGCATCGGCGTCGTGCAGCTCAACTACGGGCTGAACTTCCTCTTCGGCATCCCCGAGGGGATGGCGGCGCAGATCGGCCTGATCGTCGTCGCCGTGTTCGTGGCCACGATGTCGGCCGTGGCGGGCGTCGACCGGGGCATCCGACGGCTGTCCGAGATCAACGTCGTGCTCGCCGTCGTCCTGATGCTGTACGTGCTGGTCTTCGAGGACCCCGTCTACCTGCTCAACGCCCTCGTCCTCAACATCGGCGACTACCTCAGCCGCTTCCCCTCCATGACGCTGAACACCTTCGCCTACGACCCGCCGACCGACTGGCTCAACGCCTGGACGCTGTTCTTCTGGGCCTGGTGGATCGCCTGGGCGCCGTTCGTCGGGATGTTCCTCGCCCGGATCTCGCGCGGCCGCACCATCCGGCAGTTCGTGGCGGCGACCCTGGTGGTGCCGCTCCTGTTCACGCTGACCTTCCTGTCCTTCTTCGGCAACAGCGCGCTGAGCGTCGTGCGCGAGGGCGGCGCCGCGTTCGGCGAGGCCACCATGAACCAGCCCGAACAGGGCTTCTACGGGCTGCTCGCGCAGTACCCGGGCGTCCTGTTCAGCGCCGGGCTCGCGACCGTCGTCGGCCTGCTCTTCTACGTCACCTCCGCCGACTCCGGCGCGCTGGTGATGGGCAACCTCAGCTCCCACCTGCCGACGCCGCTCACCGACTCCGCCCCGTGGCTGCGCGTCTTCTGGTCGGCGGCGACCGGCCTGCTCACCCTCGCCATGCTCCTGGTCGGCGGGGTGGACACGCTGACCAGCGCGACCATCATCATGGGTCTGCCGTTCTCGTTCGTGATGTTCGTGATCATGTGGGGCCTGTTCAAGGCGCTGCGGGTCGAGAAGTTCCGGGCGGACGCCTTCCGGACCACCCTGTCCTCGTCGCTGTCGGACCGGACCACGGCCGACCGCAGGGGCCCGGAACGCAACTGGCGGCAGCGGATCACGCGGGCGGTGAGCTTCCCCGGCAGGCGGGCGGCCGACAGGTTCGTCCGCGAGGTGTGCCGCCCCGCGTTCCGGGACGTCGCCGAGGAGCTGCGCGAACAGGGCGCGGAGGCGACGGTGACCGAGGGGATCGACGAGGAGGCCCGGATCCCGTACCTGGAGCTGCGGGCGCCGATGGGCGAGGAGGAGGAGTTCAGCTACCGGGTGTGGCCGATGGTGGTGCCCACCCCCGCGTTCGCCATGCGCTCGCTCGCCGAGCACGACACCTACGTGCGCTTCGAGGTCTACCTCACCGAGGGCAGCCAGGGCTACGACGTGATGGGCTACACCAAGGAGCAGCTCATCGGCAACATCCTCGACGAGTACGAGCGGCACCTGGAGTTCCTGCGGCTGCACCGGGAGGCGACCTCGCGCTCCGCCATGCCCGACCACGGGCCGGGCACCGCCGACGTCCAGGACACCGAGGAGCGCTGAGAGCGTCCGCCAGCAGGTACCGAATCTGGTCTGGCCGGAAGCGTTGCTGGTGTGAATCATGGGTTCTGACCTGCGGTGATCTTGTACTTGTAGCGAGTCTGGGCGTCGAAACTCGCTGTAGGTACAAGATCACGGCGGATGGGGCGGGCCACACGGCTGGAGGCGGTGCCGGGAGGCGTCCGGAAATGTCGGGCCGCGCGCGTAGCCTCTTCGCGGACCCGCGGGCGGCTCCCCCCCGGCCGCCCTCCCCGAACCCCCTCACCGTAGGAGCTTCCATGCAAGAGCACCCGACCGTCCTCGTCTTCCGCACCGAGCGGCAGCGGGCCGAGGCGGGGGAGTGGCTGACCGACCACCGGCTGGTGGTCGGGTTCGAACCCGGCGGGGCCGTGCCGCTGGCCCAGCTCGGCTGGCGCGACCTCGACGGGGCGGAGGCGGTGGTCGGGTTCGACCCCGGCATGACCACGTTCACCGGCACGCGGAGCACCGCGGACGGCACGTCCCACGCCTGGCGGGGGCGGTTGGTGGAGCGGCTCACCGACCGCCCCGTCCACAGGTTCGGGGTCGAGGGCGTGGAGGACGGGGAGGAACTGCGGCTGCTCATCGAGGACGGCGGCTCCCCGGCCGCGCGGATCACCTGGGCCGACCGTGAGGGCGGCGGCGGCGCGGTCGCCCTGCGCACCATCGCCCTGGAGGAGGCCGGGAGCGGGGACGAGGTCACCGGCGGGGTGCGCGAGGTGCGGGCGGGCAACGAGTACACGAAGGTGGGCCAGGTCGCCGTCAACCTCCTCGACGACACCTCCTCCAAGTGGCTGAGCTGGCGCGTCGCCGACTGGTTGGAGTTCACCATGGCCGAGCCCGTCAGCGTCCGGCACTACGTCCTGGTCTCCGCCGAGGACTTCGCCGACCGCGATCCCCGGGACTGGACGCTCAAGGGGTCGGCGGACGGGCGGACCTGGGTCACGCTGGACACCCGCTCCGACGAGTTCTTCCCCGGCCGCCACCACGCCCGGGACTTCCACGTCACCGATCCGGCGGCGGACACCCCCTACCGGCACCTGCGGCTGGAGATCACCCGCAACTGCGGCGGCTCCGAGATCCAGCTCAACCGGGTGCGCTTCTTCTCCGAGGACCGCACCTACGAGGCGTTCGACGGACACCGCTACACGGCGGGCGGCGCGCCCGCCCCGTACGGGGGGATCGTGCGGGACCTGCTGGCCCGGGTCCCGGCCACCGCCGAGCAGTGGCGGGCCTACCTGGCCGAGTACAGCGCGGACATGCTGCGGGTCCTGACCGAGGACGAACTCCCCGGGACCACCGCGGAGCAGCGCGCCGCCTCCTGGCTGGGCCACGACGGCGCCTCCGAGGAGCAGGTCGCGGAGCTGGAGGAGCGGCTCGGCAGACGGCTTCCGCCCGGCTACCGCGCCTTCCTCCAGGCGTCCGACGGCTGGGGACCCGCGAGCACGTTCGTGTACGGCCTGCGCTCCACCGCGACCGTCGGCTGGGCGGCCGACCTGGAGGACGAGTGCGGTGTGGACGAGTTCCTCGTGACGCGGGAGGGCGGGCTCGTCGGACCACTGCTGCTGGTCTCGGTCGAGGGGGACGCCCAGGACTGGGTGCTGGACGCGGGCGACGTCTCCCCCGACGGCGAGTGGGCCGCCTACGCCTGGGCGAGCTGGTACCCCGGCCTGGGTGAGCGCCACCGCTCCTTCGCCGACCTCGTGGCCGCCGAACGCGCCTCGTTCGAGGACCTGCTCGGATCGGAGGGGCGTCCGGTGCGCCCGGAGGGCGTGCGCGAACTCCTGGCGCAGGGGCGCCGGGCCGCCCTGGACGGCCGGGTGGAGGAGGCGCTGAACGCCCTCCGGCGGGCCAAGGAGAAGGGGTCGGGCGCCGCCGCCTACCTGGAGGTGGTCCTCGCGGCCTTCCTCGACGTCCGGGGGGCGCACCACAGGCTGCGCGGCCTGCTGCACCGCCCCCACGTGGTCGCCGAGGTCGGCACCGGGCAGATCGAGGCCGAGGCGGTGCCGCTCTACCTGCACAGCGCCGGTCTGGCCACGCCCAGCGGAGCGGCCTACGCGGACCGGGCCCTGGCCGGGGCCGTGCCCGGTCTCACCGTGCCCTCGTCCGACGCCGAGCGGCGGGAGTGGCTGGCCGCCCACCGGTTGCCGGAGCCGCCCGCCTTCGAGCGCGCCCTCGGCACGGCCCGCGGGCTGGCCGCCCGCGGCGCCACCGACGAGGCCTGGGCCGCCATCGAGGGGGCCCTGCCCGAGTGGTACCCCCTGGAGCCGAACCGGATCGCCCCGGTGGTGCTGCTCACCGATCCCGCGCTCCGCCAGGTGGTCACCCCCGCCCGTGCCCGTGAGGCGGCGTTCACCCCGCGGCGGGGCCGCCCGTCCGCTCCCGGGGAGGCGACGCGTCGGACCGGGAGCGCGGACGACTCCGCGGGGCCCGGGGCCTCCGGTCGGGCTTCGGCCCGCCGCGACCCCCGTTGACCGACCCGTGCCCGCCCGCGCCGTCCCGGGTCAGGGGGGCCGGCGCGGGCGGACGTGGATCAGCCCCGCTCCAGGTCCCGGAGGTAGTCGGCGAACTTCTCCAGGCCGTCGATGTTGCGCGGACCGGAGATGCCCTCGTTGTAGTCCATGACGAAGAAGTTCTCCTCGACCACCGCCGGAACCTCGGACATCGCGGGGAAGGAGCTCAGGAAGTCGATCTTCTCCTCGGCGGGCTGGTCGCCGTAGTCGAGGATGATGACGACCTCCGGCTCGGCCTCCACCACCGCCTCCCAGCCGACCTGGGTCCAGCGCTCGTCGAGGCCGGCGAAGATGTTCTCCCCGCCCGCGTGGCTGATGATGTCGTTGGGCGGGACCTGGCTGCCCGCGGTGAAGGGCTGGTCGGTGCCCGAGTCGTAGAGGAACACGGGGACCGGGTCGCCCTCGGGGACCTGTTCCTCCACGGCGGTCACCCGCGCCCGGTAGTCGGTGACGAGTTCCTCGGCGCGCTCCGGCACCCCGAAGATCCGCCCCAGCCGCTCCAGGTCGGTGTACAGGCCCTCGAACGGGGTGGCCTCCTCGGGGTGCCCCGGGTAGTTGAAGCAGGACTCGGTGTGCATGAAGCTCTGGATCCCGAGCCCGTCCAGGATCTCGGGGGTGATCCCCCGCTCCTCGCTGAACCCGGAGTTCCACCCGGCGACGACGAGGTCGGCCCCGGCGTCCACGACGAGCTCCCGGTTGAGCAGGTCGTCGCTCAGGAACTCCACCTGTGCGTACTCCTCGGCCCAGGGGGACTCCTCCACCGGCGGGTTGGCGGGGGGCATGACGTACCCGTGCACGTGGTCGGCGAGGCCGAGGGCGAACAGCTTGTCGGCGCTCCCGGCCTCGTAGGCCACGGTGCGCTGCGGGGTGGTGTACTCCACCTCCTCGCCGCAGCGCCGCACGGTGACCGTGCCCGCGGCCGAGGCCTCCTGCCCTTCCTCGACCTGGGCTCCGCACCCGGTGACCAGGACGGCCACGGCGGTCAGGGGGAGCAGGGAACGGTGGGACGCGCGGGTCCCGAGGGATGTCCGGTGTTTCACTGGAGGCCTTTCTCGACGGCGGGGAGGAGCCGGTACAGCAGTTGGGGGTCCCCGGTCAGGGGATGGGGGACGACGGAGGCCTCGATGCCGAAGACCTCCAGGAGCAGGGCGGGGGTGAGGACCTCCGCGGGACCGCCCGCGGCCACCAGGCGACCCTCGGAGAGCACGCCGATCCGGTCGCAGGCCGCCGCGGCCAGGTTGAGGTCGTGCAGGACCACCAGGACGGTGAGCCCCGAGTCCCGGAGCAGGGACAACAGCGCGATCTGGTGGCGGATGTCCAGGTGGTTGGTGGGCTCGTCCAGGACCAGCACCCGGGGCTCCTGGACCAGGGCCCGGGCCACCAGCACCCGCTGGCGCTCGCCCCCGGACAGCTCCATGACGCCCCTGTGGGCCAGGTGGGCCACCTCCAGGCGCTCCATGGCCCGGCGGCACAGGTCGCGCTCGCGCGCGTCGAGCGGCTGGTTGCCGCGCAGGTGCGGGGCGCGCCCCAGGGCGACGACCTCCTCCACCGTGAAGTCGAGGTCGCTGCCGTTCTCCTGGGTCAGGGCGGCCACGCGCTGGGCGCTCTGGCGCAGGTTCAGGGAGGACAGGTCCTCGTCCCCGACCCACACGGTTCCGCCGCTGGGGCGCAGCGCCCGGTAGACGCAGCGCAGGGCCGTGGACTTGCCCGAGCCGTTGGGACCCACCAGCCCCACGACCTGCCCCGCGGGCACGTCCAGGGAGAGGCTGTCCACGATCCTGGCGCCGCCGAGTTCGACGGACAGCCCGTCCACGCGCAGGTCCATCATCGTCCTCCGAACAGGTAGCCGCGGCGGCGCATGAGGGTGAGGAACACCGGTACGCCGATCAGGGCGGTGATGACGCCGAGGGGGAGTTCGCGCGGGGCCACCACCACGCGGGAGAAGAGGTCCACCCAGACCATGAGGACCGCTCCCAGCAGGGGGGCGACGGTGAGCACGCGCCGGTGGTCGGCGCCCACCACGATCCGCACGATGTGCGGGATGACCAGCCCGACGAAGCCGATAGCGCCGCTGACGGCGACCATGGCCCCGGTCATGACCGCGGTCACCGCGAACAGGATCCTGCGCTGCCCGGCCGCGTCCACGCCCAGGCTCGCCGAGGTCTCGTCGCCCAGGGTCAGCACGTCGAGCGAGCGCGCGAGGCCGCGCAGCACGAGGATTCCCAGGACCACCACGACGGCGACCACGGGCAGGGAGCTCCAGGTGGCCGCGCCGAAGCTCCCCATGGTCCAGAAGAGCACGGTCGCGGTGGCCTCGCTGCTCGGCGCCAGGTAGACGATCACGCTCATCACGGCCTGGAAGCCGAAGGAGAGCGCCACACCGGTGAGCACCAGGCGCAGGGGGGTGACCCCCGTGGGGGAGCGGGCGACCAGGTGGACGAGCAGCGTCGCGCCCAGCGCGCCCAGGAAGGCCCCGGCGGAGACCGCGTGGATACCGAGCGCGGACAGCGCGCCCAGCACGCTGACCAGCACCGCGCCGACGGAGGCGCCGGAGGAGACCCCGAGGATGTAGGGGTCGGCGAGGGCGTTGCGGACCATGGCCTGGACGGCCACGCCCACGACCCCCAGACCGGCGCCGACGACGGCGGCGAGCAGGACCCGGGGGGTGCGGATCTGCCAGATGATCTGGTAGCGGACCACCTCGTCGGCCTGGATCACGCCTCCGCTCAGGGCCGCCCACAGGTAGCGCACCGTCTCGCCCGGGGGGACGATCGCCGACCCCAGTCCGATGGCCGCCACCGCGGAGACCACGAGGAGGACGCCGAGGACGATCGCGGCCGTGGCCGTGCCCGCCCGTGTGGCCAGCCATCTGACCCCGGCCGGGCCGGTCCGCTCGGATACCGCGTCCTCGGGTGCCGCTTCGTCGGGTGCCGGGCGCGACCTGCCAGGCGGGAGGGACACGTGCCGCACCTGGTTTCTCCTCCCGCTGGGTCAGCAAAAACGATAATGGTTTTCATATTAGGGCAAAGTCGTTCCCGTCGGAACGGCCGGGGCGGATGTGTGTACGCGGCGACCCTTTCCGGTGGGGAACGGGGTTTCCGTGCGGGTGGGGGCTGGCCGTCGGGATGTGCGCACGCGGTCACCGCCCCCCGTGGGTACGTGGGGCTCTGGCGCGGACGGGGCCGCCCCGCCGCCGGTGCTCCGGGAGGGGTGTGCGCGATGGTTCCCTCCTGGGGTGGCGGCCCTTTTCCGGCGGGCTGGAGCGTCCCGCCGCCGGGTTCCGGTCGGCGTGGGCGGCGAGAGCCCGCGCTTCGGGTTCGGTCGATAGCGCCTGGCCGGAAGGCTGTGGACGGCAGGGCCGATTCCGGTGCGCCGATGTGCCGGACTCTCCTGCATCGTCCTGATGCGCCCCGTGTCCCGCGGAGGGGCGGGCCGCCCGCGGGTTACCTGTGTGCACTCTTCGGAAATGGTCAGTGACAACCCGTAGTCGAATCCGAAGGAGGCTCGCGTGCGCGTCACCGTGGGCACCACCACCGCCGCCGTCCTGCTCGCCGCCGCGCTGACACCCGTCACCGCACTGGCACCCGCCGCCGCGCACGCGGCCGAGGCGGTCCCGCTCGCCGTCGCCGTCGCCGGTCTGCCCGTCACCGACGAGAGCAGACAGGGATACGACCGCTCCCTGTTCCCGCACTGGGTCGACGCCGACCGCAACGGCTGCAACACCCGTGCCGAGGTCCTGATGGAGGAGGCCGTCCTCATGCCCGAGGTCGGTGAGCGGTGCCGCCTGAGCGGCGGGGAGTGGGAGTCCTACTACGACGGGCGCACCCACACCGAGGCCCGCGGCCTGGACATCGACCACATGGTGCCGCTGGCCGAGGCGTGGGACTCGGGCGCCTCGGAGTGGACCACCGCCCGGCGCCGCGACTACGCCAACGACCTGGGTGAACCGGTCGCGCTGGTGGCGGTCACCGCGGCGCAGAACCGCTCCAAGGCCGACCAGGACCCCGCGGACTGGCTGCCCGCCTCGCCGGAGGCGCACTGCCGCTACGTCACCGAGTGGACCACGGTGAAGGTCCGCTGGAGCCTGACGGTGGACCCGGCCGAGCACGAGGCGCTCGCCGGGCTCGCCGCGGACTGCCCTGACGCCGTGGTCGAGGCCGAGGCGGCCTGACCCGCCCACGGTGGGGATGACCTGTGCGGGAGCCGGACGAGCGCACCCCGGCCTGGACGCGTCCGGGGCGGTGGAAGCTGGCTGGCCAGGTGGCGTGTGGGTGCGCGTCCATCACGGGGGAGATCGACCCATCGTGATACACACGCTACCGAACGTGAATGAGGAAGCCGCGTTCTCTCATCCCTCAGACCATGTGGAGGAAACACCGCATGACCCAGCCCTGTCACAACCCCGCGGTGGGCGCGCAAGCGGCCCCCGCCCTGGACCTGAGCCGGGCCCGCGACCTCCCCGGGGAGGCGTCTTGAGACGCGAGGCCGTCGTCACCGGTATCGGCGTGGTGGCCCCCGGAGCGATCGGCGCGGCCGCGTTCTGGGACATGCTCACCGCGGGGCGCACAGCCACCCGCCACGTCACCCTGTTCGACGCGACCGCCTTCCGCTCCCGGATCGCCGCCGAGGTCGACTTCGACCCCGCCGCGCACGGGCTGGACGAGCGCCAGGCCGAACGCATGGACAGGTACGTGCAGTTCGCCGCCGTCGCCACCGCCGAGGCGCTGGCCGACAGCGCCCCGCCCCTGGCCGAGGTCCCGCCCTGGCGCGTGGGCGTGAGCATGGGGACGGCGGTCGGCGGCACCACGCGTCTGGAGAGGGACTACGTCGAGATGAGCCGGGGCGGAGCCGACTGGGTCGTCGACCCCGAGGCCGCCTCGCCCCACCTGTACCGGGCGGTGACACCCAGCGCCCTGTCCGGTGAGATCGCCGAGCTGGTCGGGGCACGCGGGCCGGTGCGCACGGTCTCCACCGGCTGCACGTCCGGCCTGGACGCGGTCGGCTACGCCGCGCAGGCCATCGAGGACGACCTCGCCGACGTGGTCGTCGCGGGAGCGGCCGAGTCGCCGATCTCCCCCATCGCCATGGCCTGCTTCGACGCCATCAGGGCGACCTCGGACAGCAACGACGACCCCGCGCGGGCCTCCCGGCCCTTCGACCGCGAGCGCAACGGCTTCGTCATGGGTGAGGGCGCGGCCGTCCTCATCCTGGAGGAGGCCTCGATCGCCCGGCGCCGGGGCGCGCGGATCCGCTGCCGGGTGGCGGGCTTCGCCAACCACGGCAACGCCTTCCACATGACCGGCCTGCGCCGCGAGGGGCAGGAGATGGCGCGGGCCATCACCGCCGCCCTGGACCAGGCGCGGCGTCCGGCCACCGACGTGGACTACGTCAACGCCCACGGGTCGGGCACCGTGCAGAACGACCGCCACGAGACCGACGCCGTCAAGCGCTCCCTGGGCGAGCACGCGCGGGGGGTGACCATGTCCTCCATCAAGTCGATGGTGGGGCACTCCCTGGGCGCGATCGGCTCCATCGAACTGGCCGCCTGCGTGCTGGCCATGGACACCGGCGTCGTGCCGCCGACCGCCAACCTGAGCACGCCCGACCCCGAGTGCGACCTGGACTACGTGCCGGTGACCGCGCGGGAGCGGCGGACCGACGTGGTGCTCTCCGTGGGCAGCGGCTTCGGCGGGTTCCAGTCGGCGGTCGTCCTGGACCGGGGGAACGAGGTGCGCGTATGAGCACGGTGATCACCGGACTCGGCACGGTCTCTCCCGCGGGGGTGGGCGTCCCGGGGTACTGGGACGCGATCAGGCGGGGGAGGTCGCTCCTCGCGCCGATCCCCGACTTCGACACCGACGGCTTCCACGTGCGCGTGGGCGGGAAGATCCCCGGCTTCGACCCGCACGACCACCTCGACGGCCGCTACGTCGTCCAGACCGACGCCTTCAGCTGGTTCGCGATGGTCGCGGCCGGTGAGGCCCTGCGGGACTCGGGGCTGGACCCCGGCGCCGACCCCTACGCGGTCGGCGTGCTGATCTGTAGCTGCACGGGCGGCGTCGAGTTCGGCCAGCGCGAGATCGAGGCCCTGTGGAGCAGGGGCCCCGACCACGTCGGCCCCTACCAGTCCATCGCCTGGTTCTACGCGGCGAGCACCGGACAGATCTCCATCAGCAACGGACTCAAGGGCATGTGCGGGGTCCTGGTCACCGACGAACCGGGCATGCTCGACGCCCTGGGCCAGAGCGAACAGGCCCTGCGGCGCGGGACCTCCGCGATGCTGGTCGGCGGCAGCGAGGCCCCGATCGGCTCCCCGTTCGCCCTGGCCTGCCACGCGGGGGCCGACGTCCTCAGCCGCGGCGACGACCCCGGCACGGCCTACCTCCCCTTCACCGAGGGGGCGGGCGGTTACGTCCCGGCCGAGGGCGCGGCCGTCGCCGTGGTGGAGGACGAGGCCGCCGCGCGGACGCGCGGCGCCAGGATCCGGGCCGTGGTCGCGGGGCACGCGAGCACCTTCGGCGGGGTCGGCGCGTTCGACCCGGGCGGCGCCGGACTCCTGCACGCGGCACGGGAGGCGATGCGCCGGGCCGGTGTCGCCCCCGAGGACGTGGACGTGGTCTTCGCCGACGCGGTGGGCACGCCCAAGGCCGACGCCGACGAGGCGGCGGTGCTGCGCGAGCTGTTCCCGGGCGGGGTGGCCGTCACCGCGCCCAAGACCGGTTTCGGACGCGCCTACGCCGGGGCGGGTGCGCTGGACGTGGCCGCGGCGGTCCTGAGCCTGGAACACCAGGTCGTTCCGCCCACACCCAACGTCCCCGACGCGCCCAGCGGCCTCGACCTGGTCGTCCGGGTGCCGCGCGCCGCACGCCTGCGCACCGCGCTGGTCCTGTCGCGCGGCCTGGGCGGTGGCAACTCCGCCGTCGTCCTGACACGCCCCGACCACGCCTGACACGCGCCCGGCACACGAACCGACACGTGACCCGACACACGAGATTCCGAGGAGAGCCATGTCCGACAGACACATCGAGATGGAGGAGCTGGTGGAACTCATGTCCACCTGCGCCGGTGTCCGAACCGACGCCGCCACCGCCTCCACGAGCACCTTCGACGAACTGGGGATCGACTCCCTGGGCGTCATGGGCATCGTCGCCGAGATCGAGCGCCGTGTCGGCCGCAGGCTCGGGGCGGACGCCGAGGCGGCGCCCTCCCCGGTCGCGCTGGCCACCCTCGTCAACGGGGGCGTTCCGGCCCCCGCGAAAGGAATGTGATCCCGTGCCCGGAAGCATCGAGCACAGCGTCGTCATCGACGCGCCCTACGACTTCGTCTGGGAGCTGACCAACGACGTCGCCTCCTGGCCGGAGATCTTCACCTGGCACTCCTCGGTGGAGATCCTCCACCAGGAGGGCGACACCACGCGCTTCCGCGTCACCAAGAACCCCGACAAGCAGGGGCGCGTGTGGAGCTGGGTGTCCGAGCGCACCGTGGACCGCGAGGCGGGTGAGGCGTGGTCCCACCGCGTCCAGACCGAGGGCTTCGAGTACGTGCGGATCCACTGGTCCTACGAGGAGGTCCCGGAGGGAGTGCGTCTGACCTGGCGGTACCAGTTCGCCATGAGGCCCGACGCGCCCTTCGACGACGAGCAGATGGCCGCCAAGTACCACCAGAACATCCCGGTCGAGATGGAGCACATCAAGAAGAACGTCGAGGCGGCGGCGCGGGCCCGGGTGGAGGAGGTCACCACCTGAGCGGTGCCCGCTGACCGGTGCCCGCCGGGACCGCGCCCGACCCCGTGTGCCATGTACGGGGGCGGGCGCGGTCCTGCTTACCCGCCAGGGGGAGGGGGTGATTCGGGACCACCCGGCGCCCGCACCGGCCGCCCCCGTGTTTGCCCAGATCCCCGCCGGTTAGAGGAAGTGCGGACCAGGGCCGGGGGCGCCCGCCTCCGGCGCCGTATGACGCCGAGGGGGAACGCCATGAGCGTGGCGAGCCAGATGCTGGAGACCTATCCCAAGGACCTGGGCGGGGTGGACCGCGAGAGGCTGCGGGCCTGTATCGAGGCGTGCTTCGAGTGCGCCCAGGCCTGTACCGCCTGCGCGGACGCCTGTCTGAGCGAGGACGGTGTGGCCGACCTCGTCAAGTGCGTCCGCACCGACCTCGACTGCGCCGACCAGTGCGAGACCACCGGTCGGGTGCTCTCGCGCCACACCGGTTACGACGCCAACCTGACCCGCGCGGTCCTGGAGGCCTGCGCGCAGACCTGCAAGACCTGCGCCGACGAGTGCGAGCAGCACGCCTCCATGCACGAGCACTGCCGGGTGTGCGCGGAGGCGTGCCGACGCTGTGAGCAGGCGTGCCGTGAGCTGATCGACACGCTCTGATCCCTGCCCGGAAGGCGGTTCTGGCCCGTCCGCCCGGCGGGTCGGGCCGCTCGGGTGGCTTCGCGGTGCTCGGGACGGGGGAACGGAGCGGTGGTGGTACCGCCCCGGCTCAGGCGCCCGCGACCTCCGGCAGGGCGGAGC
Source organism: Nocardiopsis synnemataformans (assembly GCF_965343085.1). Lineage (NCBI taxonomy): Bacteria > Bacillati > Actinomycetota > Actinomycetes > Streptosporangiales > Nocardiopsidaceae > Nocardiopsis > Nocardiopsis synnemataformans. The sequence continues at coordinate 65,148 of NZ_CBDRFA010000013.1, forward strand.
CGAACAGCTCGACCGCGCGGCGGGGGTCGGAGAAGCCCTGGCCGTACACGTAGGCGACCGAGAACCCGGTCTCGGCCAGCTCCAGCAGCTGCCCGACCAGTGCGTCCCGCGTGGTGGCGGGGGTGACGGAGAAGGTCGTGGTCTTCTCGATCCGGTCGTAGTCGCGCCCCAGGTCCTCGCAGTGCCGCCTGAGTACGTCGAGCTTGTGCGCCGCCTCCGGGCCGCCGAAGATGTTGCACGCGTCCGCGTACTGGGCGACCAGCCGCAGGGTCTTGCGCTCGCCGCCGCCGCCGACCATCAGGTACGGATGCGGGGCGGAGGTGTTCTGCGGCGAGTTGAGGGTGCGCTCCAGCGTGTGGTGCCTGCCCCGGTAGGGGCCCTCGTCCCCGCCCCACATCTGGAGGCAGATCTGGATCGTCTCCTCCAGGCGCTCGAACCGCTCCGCCGTGGACGGGAACGGGATGCCCAGGCCGTGCGCCTCGTCGGCGTACCAGGCGGCCCCCACGCCGAGTCCGGCGCGTCCGCCGGACAGCGTGTCCAGGGTGCTGATCTGCTTGGCCAGCACACCCGGCTCGCGGTACACGGCCCCCGTGACCAGGGTGTGCAGGAGGACCCGCTCGGTGTGCGCGGCCAGGAACCCCAGGGTGGTGTACGCCTCCAGCATGGCGTTCTCCTGTGGGCCGATGTCCCCGCCCATCTGCCAGAAGTGGTCCATCACCGTGAGCCGCGAGATGCCCGCGGCCTCGGCGGCGCGGGCGGTGTCGGCGAGCGTGGGGCCGATGGCGGGCGTGCCGCCGTCCCAGGTGAAGTCGGCGACGTGCATACCGAGTTCCATGTGTCCTCCTCGACGCGTGCCCGGAGGGTCCGGACGGGGCCCAGTCTGCTGCCTGTGCCCCGTGCCTGCCAGGGTGTGACACGGTCCGGGAGCTGGGTGCGCGGGGGTGGGACTCGGTCGACGCCGGGTGCGCGTGGTGTTCGAGGCGTGCTGTTCGAGGTGCGGGCGGTCGGCGTCGGGTGCGCCTGGTGTCCGAGGTGAGCGTCGGAGCTGGATACACGTGGTGTTCGGGCCCGCGCGGTCAGCTCCGGGTGCGCAGGGTGTGGCGCAGGACGGCCTCGATCTCGCCCACGGTGGGGGTGTCCCCTCCCAGTAGCACGCGTGCGCACAACCCGTCCGACACCGAGGGGAAGGCCTCCACCGCGACCGGGTCGTCGGTGTGGCGCCGTGCGATCTCGGTGAGGGTCTCCCGCCAGCGCAGGGCCATGGGGCGCAGTGCGGGGCGGCGCGCGGCGAGCAGCGTCAGCTCGCGCTCGGCCAGGGCCCGGCGCCGGTCGGGCCCGGCGGCCTCGGCGATGAGCTGGGCCAGGGTCGCGAGGTCGTCGCCGTCGGCGTCCATGACCCGGCGCAGCTGGGCGATGTAGGAGTCCGAGGCCACGGTCAGAGCCGCCACGAGCAGGTCGTCCAGGGTGGCGAAGTAGTAGGCCACCGAACTCGCGGGGACCCCGGCCTCCCCGGCGACCGTCCGGTGGGTGGCCCCGGAGACCCCGTCGCGCTCGATGACGCGCAGGGCCGCGGCGATGATCGCCTCCCGCTTGCGTTCGCCCCGGGCGCGGCGTCCGTCGACCTGCGCACCGGTCGTTCGCGTCATCTCCGCCTCCAGGGCCGCGTGCTGTTCGGCTCGCTGGAGTCTAGCAGCGCACGCTCCGGGTGAGCGGTCGGGCGACAGCCCTCAGGCCGCTCCGAGCTGCAACAACACCACCCCGAGGGTCGCGAGTCCGATGCCCGCGGTCTGGGTGCGCGTGAGTCTGTCACCGAGGAGGAGGGCGCCGACCAGCGCGACGGAGACGACGCCCGCGGCGGCCCAGACGGCGTAGGCGGCCCCGAGGTCGAGCCCTTCGAGGAGCGCCAGCGAGAACAGGTAGTAGGCGCCAAGGACCGAGGTGACCGTGAGCACTGTGGGCAGGGGACGGGTGAACCCGTCGGAGTAGCGCGTGGCGAGGGCTCCGACCACCTCGAGCGCCACGGTCCCGGCGAGGAGGGCGTAGGCGAGCAGCATGCTTCCTCCCAGATGTGTTCCGTCGGACCAGAGCCTCACACAAAACGAACGATAGTTCAACTACTTTCGTTGTTCATGAACCTTGTTCCAGCCCAGTGGGTTGCGCTATAAGTTGAACCATCGTTCATATAATTTCGGGGCGCGGAAGCCCCGTGATGCGGAGGGGTACGCCATGGCCTGGTTCTTCCTGGTCGCGACCATCGTGACCGAGGTACTCGGGGCGTTCGCGACCCGTGCCTCGGACGGCTTCACCGCCCCGGTCCCCACCGCGCTGGCGGTCGTCAGCGTGGTGGCGGCCTACTACCTCTTCTCCCTCGCGCTGCGGCACGGGATGCCTGTCGGGGTCGCCTACGGCCTGTGGACGGCGCTGGGCGTGGCCGCCGTGGCGGTCCTGGGCGTCGCCCTGCTCGGCGAGGCGCTCACCTGGCCGCAACTGGGCGGCCTGCTGCTGGTGGCGGTCGGCACGGCGTTCCTCCAGATGGGCGGGCAGGGGGAGGGGGAGCGGGCCGTCGCGGGTCCGACCTCCGGGCCCGGGGAGTGACCTGGGGCGGCGCGTCCTAGGATGGCCCGCATGCGCCCTCTCCACCACCCCGGAACACTCCGGTGAAGGTCTCCTCGGTCGTCTCCTTCGTCGTCTTCGTGGCCGTGTTCGTCCTCTCACGCCAGGCCTCGCGCCGGTTCCTGGCCGAGACGGTCGAGCTCTCCGGCTTCGTGCTCGAAGCCGCCTCGTTCGCGGCCTCGCTGGCCCTGGCCGGGCTGGCCTCCGGCGCGGTCCTGTACACGGCGCGGCTCTTCCAGCGGGACTGACGTCCTGTCGGCGCCGCGGAGGGACAGTACGCGCGGAGTGTCCGGCGGATAACGGGAAAGTCCCAGTACACGGCGGTGACGGCCGTACGGGAGGGCCGGGACCTAGACTTTCTCGCGTGGGAGCGGAGAGGGCGGACGGGGGCGCGCCCGGAACCCGCGGGTGGCCGTCTGGTCGCGGGACCGCCGCCCCCGGTCGGAGGAGCTCCTCCACGCACTCGGCGACTCCCTCGGCGACCGGGACCACGCCGCCGTCCTGTCCGACACCCACGCCCGGCTGGAGTACCTGTGACCGGCTTCGACCGCAGACACCGCCGCCGCGCTCCACCGGGAACCCCGGCCGACCCCGCCGGACCGCGGGGCCCGTCCGGCGTCCGCCTCACGCGGAGGCTGCGCCTGGACCCCATCGGCCCCGAGCACGCCCGCGAACTGTGGCGGCTGCACAGGGACCCCGGCGTCGCCCGGTGGTACGGCGGCAGGTGGACGCGGGGAGAGGCCTGGGAGAGCGCCCTGCACATGGGACGCGCCTGGGAGACCGACGGCGTCCACAAGTGGATCGCGCACGATCGGGGGACCGGTGAGCTGGTGGGGCGCGGCGGTCTGTCCCACGCTGTGGTGGACTCCCTCTGGTGCCTGGAGGTCGGCTGGGCGATCCGCGAGTGCTTCTGGGGGCTCGGCTACGCCAGCGAGATCGGCCGCGCGGGACTGGCGTTCGCCTTCGACGACCTCGGCGCGGACGAGGTGGCCTCCTTCACCGAGGTGCACAACCTCCGTTCCCGCGCGGTCATGGAACGGCTCGGGTTCGGCTACGCGCGCGAGATCCGCCACGGGGGAGAACCCTTCGCGCTCTACCTGATCAGGCGCTCCTGAGACGGTGGGGGGCACGAGGTGCAGGCTCGCAGGCCGCGAAGACCCGAAGACCGTGAGCGCCGGGCGGCGATGCGCGCCCGTGGAGTCGTCCACAGGCGCGGGAGAGAGGCGCTGCGGGGCCCGGCGGGCGGCTCGGGCAGGCGGTCCGGGCCGACGGCTCGGGCAGGCGTTCGGGGAACGGCGGCGGGACGGCCGGTCCGCTCCGGGGAGCGGTCGGCACGGGTGGGATGGGACACATGGGGCGCGGACGGTGCGGACGGAGCGGGCGACGCGCCCGGTGGCGCGGGCGTTCCGCGTCGCGCGGGTGGAGTCCGCCGCGTCGTAAAAGCGTTGCCGGGGCCCGACCTGCGGGGTTAGCGTCCCTCCCATGAGAGCTTTGACTGAGCGGGACATCCGGACGTCGTTCGTGAACTGCTCGAAGGGGGAGGCGCAGCGGCTCTCACTGCCGCGCGACCTGGACCGGCGCCCGTGGGAGGACCTGGACTTCCTCGGCTGGCGCGACCACACCGCGCACGAGCGCGCCTACCTGGTCACCGAGCACGGTGACCGGCTCGTGGGCGTGGCCTTCCGGCTGTCGAACGTCCGCGCCGGACTGCGCCGGAGCATGTGCTCGGTGTGCCTGACCACCCATCCCGGACGGGGCGTGGCGCTGCTGGCAGCGCCCAAGGCGAGGCGCTCCGGTCAGGCGGGCAGCACGGTGGGACTGTACATGTGCACGGACTTCGCCTGCTCGCTGTACATCCGCGGGAAGAAGGAGCCGGAGCCGGGCGGGCGGTTCGAGGAGTCCCTCACCGTGGACGAGCAGATCGCCCGCGCCTCGACCAACCTGGGCGGCTTCCTGGACCGGCTGTCGGCCTGACCCTCGCGCGGACCCAGGACACAACGGCGGCGGGCGTCACGCCCGCCGCCGTCTTGTGTGTCCGCCGTGTGCGCGGCCGTTGTCGGGTCCGGCCCCGGGGGGCGGGTGTCCCGGCTGTCCCGGCAGCCCTGGCAGCCAGCCCCGGTAGCCCGTCCGGCGCCCCTCAGTCCACCGGGTGCCGGGGTTCCACCACCGTCTCCGGCCCGGGGTAGACGAGCCGTTCCTCGCCGTCGGGAAACCGCACCACGTACGGCGGCCCGTCGTCGGCGCCGCGTATCTCCACGATCTCCCCGACGTGCTGACCCTCGGTGCTCACGACCCCGTGCGTATGCACGTAGTCGCCGATGGACGCCCGCATGGTCTCTCCCCCCCGTTCGATCGGTTGGTCGCAACGGGACCTACCCGAAACGCGGGTCCGGCGAAACGGCCCCGGGCGGCGCCGGGTAGGCACAAGTGCGTATCCGGTTCCCGACGAACCACAGATGTGGGACCCGGGCCCCTCTTCCTAGCGTGGTGCACCAGGAGAGCGGAAGAGAGGGGAAACCGTGCTCACGGTGCGCGAACTGACCAAACGCTACGGGGGGAGGACGGCGGTGGACGGGCTCACCTTCACCGTCGAACCCGGGCGTGTGACCGGCTTCCTGGGGCCCAACGGCGCCGGGAAGTCCACGACCATGCGGATGCTGCTGGGCCTGGCCCGGCCCACGTCGGGAGAGGCGCTGGTCAACGGCCGGGAGTACGGGCGGCTGGACCGGCCGACGCGGCAGGTCGGCGCCCTGCTGTCGCCGGACGCCGCCCACCCCGGGCGCAGCGCCCGCGCCCACCTGACCGCGAAGGCCGCGGGCGGCGGGATCCCGAGGAGCCGGGTGGACGAGGTGCTGGAGGAGGTCGGCCTGACCGACGTCGCGCGCCAGCGGGTCCACGGGTACTCACTGGGCATGCGCCAGCGGCTGGGCGTCGCGGACGCGCTGTTGGGGGACCCGGGAGTACTGCTGTTCGACGAACCGGTGAACGGGCTCGACCTGGACGGCGTGCGGTGGATGCGCGACCTGACGCGGCGGCTCGCCGACGAGGGGCGCACCGTGTTCGTCTCCAGCCATCTGATGAGCGAGATGGAGATGGTCGCCGACCACCTGGTCGTGGTGGGCCGGGGACGGCTGATCGCGGACGCGTCGATCTCCGACGTGATCGCGGCCTGGTCGCGCACGCACGTGCTGGTCCACAGCCCGGACGCCGTGAGGCTGCGGGAAGTGCTGGAGCGGCTGGGGTCGTCGGTGCGGGTCGAGGCCGCGGAGGACTTCCGGGACGACAGGGGTGTTCGGGGCGACAGGGAGACCAGTGGCACCCGTGACGATGGAGGTGCCCGTGACGACGGAGGTGCTCGTGACGACGGAGGCGCCCGAGGCGCCGGCCTGAGGGTGTTCGGGCTCGGCGCGGCGGAGGTCGGCGACCACGCGCACGCCGTGGGAGCGCGGGTCCACGGGCTCCGGCTGGAGGAGGCCTCGCTGGAGGAGGCCTACCTGGAACTGACCGGGGACGCCGTCGAGTACGGAGCCCGCTCCGGACCCGCTGCCTCCGGCCGGAAAGCCCCGGGGAACGCGGTACCCGCCTCTGGGAGCGCCATGGGGAGAAGGGGAGCCGCTGCCGGTAATCCGGCGTCTCCCGGGAACACCGCGGGATCGGCCGGGCCGCCGCGCCGCCTGGGACGCAGGAGGTCCCGGTGATCCGATGGCAGGAAGAGGGGGCGCAAGCCCGAAACGGAAGCGGGAACGGGCAGGACGGCAGGAGCGAGGAGAGCATGTCGGGTGTGTCGAAGGTGTCGGGTGCCACGGGTGTGAGGGAAGACCCCGCAAGCCCCGCAAGCCCCGCGAGCACGGGGTGGGCGGAGAGGTCGGCGAAGGCGGCGGGGGCGAGGGCCGACCGCGCCGGGAGCCGCCTCCGGACGGACCTGTTCCGTGAGGTCGCCGCCGAGTGGGTCCGGCAGTCGTCCCTGCGCTCCACGTGGTGGGCGTTCGGCGCCGCACTGGCGGGCATGGCCGTGTTCGCCGCGCTCATGGGCTACACCGAGTGGACCCGGATCATCGAGAACCCGGACGAGGCGGACGGCGCCGCGTTCACGCGGCTCACCTCGCAGGGGCACTTCTACCTGGTGCAGATCGCCGTGCTGGTGATGGCCGCGCTGGCCGCGACCGGGGAGTTCGGCAACGGCAGCGTCACCAGCACGCTGCTGTGGCGGCCCGCCCGGGGGACCGTGCTGATCGCGCGCACGCTGGTGACCGCCGGTCTGGCCTTCGCGGCGGGCGTGCTCGCCACGGTGACGGCGGTCGCGGTGCTGAGCGTGTTCGTCGGCCGGTACGCCTCCGCCGACGTCGCCGAGACCCTGGTGACGGCGCTGAGCGCGGGCGTGTGCATGGCGCTGTTCGCGGTGCTGTTCGTCGGGATCGGCACGGCGACGCGGAGCATGCCGGGCACGTTCATCGTGGGGTTCCTGCTGCTCCTGGGGCTGCCGATGGTCATGCAGCTCTCCCAGGTGCAGATGATCAGCGACTTCGCGGCTCTGATGCCGGGAACGGCCGGGATCGAGTTCTACGCGGGCGGTGACGTGGGCTTCTACACGGCGCCGCACGACGGGCCGGTGAACATCGCCGCGGTCGTGGGCTGGGCCCTGGCAGCGCAGATCGTGGCCCACACCGAACTGCGCGTGCGCGACGTGTAGGGGACGCGGCGACGGGGCGGCCGCGACGCCGCCCCAGTGGGCCGCTCGGTGTCGGGCGGCCCACCGGTGTTCGCCGGGGTCCGTCGCCCACGGGGTGACGGACCCGGGAGACGGGGACCGGCGGGTCACCGGCCGTGGTCGACGAACTCCATCACGGGGAGGTCCGGCGAGGGACCGTCCAGGATCGGCTCCCGCTCACCGCGTAGGTGGGCGTCGAAGAAGGCCGTGACGTAGGCGCGCTGCGCCCGGACGGACTCCTCGGGGTCGACGGTGCCGATCGACCCCTCCACCAGGTCGGGCCAGGAGCGGTTGCTCGGCTGGAGGGCCTCGTCGATGGCGGGCAGGGCCCACTGGTGGTCGGTGTAGCTGAAGTGCTCGCCCTCGGCCATGTACAGCTCCAGGACGTCGACCGAGGAGGCCTCGACGAAGGTCCGGAAACCGGCGCTGTACCCGCTGTGGTGCGGCTGGAGCTCGACCCCGGCCCTTCCCGCGGTCAGGAGCGCGAAGGGGCGGTCGGCGCCCCGCAGGTTGGCCTCCGACCACACCTCGTGCCCGACGTGGTAGCCGATGGTGCCGTCCAGGTCCAGCCCCGCGTCGACGCGCTCGTCCTCCAGCATCACCTCGGCGGCGGTGAGCCCTCCGGCGGAGTGGCCGAACATGCCCACCGCGTCCAGGTCCAGCGCCTCGCCCAGACCCGCGGGCGGCTCCTGGCCGCCCGCGTCGGGGCTGAGGCCCTCGGAGAGCGCGGTCAGCCCGTCCAGGACCAGTCGGGTGTCCGCGCGCCGGACCGTGACGGCCTCCTTGAGGGACTCGGTGCTGAAGGAGGGGGCGCTCGTGCGCAGGACCCGGCCGTCGGGCATGTCCACGGCGAGCGTCTCGTAGGGGTGGTCCATGGCGGCCACCACGTACCCGTGGGAGGCGAGTTCCTCCAGGTGCAGGGCGTTGAGGAACCGGGACTGCTCCATCCCGGGGGAGTAGAGGACCACGGGGAACGGGCCCGCGTCGGCGACCGGAACGTCCTGGAGGGCGTTGACCCGGAAGGCGTCGAAGTCGACGCTGTCGCGGTGGATTCCCCCCTGTTCCATTTCGCTCTTGAGCACCCCGGCGACGGACGGCGTGACGTAGGGCGCGGGTTCGCCGGTGCCCGTGCCGTCCCCGGAGGTGGCGTTGTCCCCAGAGGCGGCGCCGTCCCCAGAGGCGGCGTTGTCCCCAGAGGCGGCGCCGTCCCCGGCCGGGTACCAGATGCTGATCATGACGTCCCGCTCGGTGGCCTCCTCCACCCAGGGGTGGCCGCGGTCGGGGTCGACCAGGTGCAGCTCGGTCCGGCCGACGGCGTGCGGGCCGGTGGGTTCGGGCGGTGTGAGGACCACGCTCCCGGAGTCGGTGGCCGCGTCGAGGGCGGTGGGGATGGAGAAGGCCGCGGCGAGGACGAGGACGGCCGAACCGTAGGCGGTCGCGCGCTTCGCGCGGATGGATTTGGCGGTGTTCATGCCGGCAATGCTCCGGGCCGGGGACCCCCGCGCACATCTCCTGGACGACAGCGGTCGGGTAGGCACAAAGGGGTAGGGCGAGTGGTGGGAGCAGCGGGAGCGGTGGGAGCGGTGTGTGGGGACGGGGCGCGGGAGTGCGGGTGCGCGGGCACGCCGACGGAGAGGGCCCTGGGGACCCCCCGATTCCCATCGAACCGCAGCGGACGCCCTCGCCGCCAGCCCCGATCTGCGCCTGTGGACAACCGTCCGTGCCCGCGGATCGAAGCCAGCAGCCCTCTCAGACCAGTCCGGCCTCGTAGGCCACGATGGCTGCCTGCACCCGGTTGCGCACGTCGAGCCGGGTGAGGATCGAACCCACGTGCACCTTGACCGTGCCCGGGGCGATGGCCAGGCGGCGGGCGATCTCGTCGTTGGAGCACCCCTCGCCGACCAGCGCCAGCACCCCGCGTTCGCGTTCGGTGAGCCGTCCGATCCGTTCCCGTGCGGCCGACGCGCGGGACAACCGACCCCCGGAGGAGTCCAGCTCGTCGATCACCCGGCGCGCCACCTCCGGCGACAGGTACGCCCCGCCCTCCGCGACCGCGCGCAGCCCCTCCACAAGCTGCCGGGGATCCCCGCTCTTGAGCACGAACCCGCTGGCGCCCCCGGACAGGGCCCGCGCGATGTAGGCGTCCTCGGAGAACGTGGTGAGGATGACGACCGCGGTCCCCGGATACTCCCGGGCGATGACCTCCGTCGCTGCCAGGCCGTCCGTGCCGGGCATCTGCACGTCCAGCAGCGCGATGTCGGGGTGGTGCTCGGCGACCAGGGCCACGGCGGCGGTACCGTCCCCGGCCTCACCCACCACCTCGATCCCCGGCGCCGCCGACAGGATCGCGCGCAGTCCCGCGCGCATCATCGCCTCGTCGTCGGCGAGGACGAGGCGCAGCACCCCGGCGCCGTCTGTCGCGTTCACGCCGACACCCTACTGGGCCGCCCGGTCAGTCGGTCCGGTGGATCTCGTCCTTGGCGACCAGGACGCCGCCCTCGAAGCACAGCCGGTACACCGGCGGCAGCCCGTTCTCGTACCGGGACAGGTAGAAGGAGCACCGGGCACCGGGCGGCGCGGGCGGCTCGGAAGCCCGTGCCGACACCGAACCCTCGGGATAGGAGAACCGGGGGAGCACCCCCTCCACCCGCTCCCGGTCGTCCCCCACGGACAACCGCCCGTACCGCTCCGGAGACAGCACGGTGTTGACACCGACCCAGGTCAGCAGGCCGAAACCGACCGCCACCAGGCCCAGGCCCAGCGCGACCGGAACGGCCACGGCGGTCACCAGCCGACGCCGCGCGCGGTCGCGGGCCTCGCTGTGGGCGCGGTGCGTCTCCGACTCCCCGGGCTCCTCCGCCACGCCCTCGGCGCCGGGGTCGGGCACGGTCGCCCGTACGGTGAACCCCGCGCCCTCCTCCCGGCCCGCGGCGAAGCTCCCGCCGAGTTCCTCCACCAGGGAACGCAGTCCGGCCAGGCCGGACCCGTCCCCGCTCCGCGCGGGCAGGACCGTCCGCACGGCCTCCGGCGGTCCGGCGTCGTCGACCGACACCCGGGTCCGGTCGGCCTCGCGGACCACCCGCACGGTCACCTCCGCCCCCGGCGCGTACTTGGCCGCGTTGGTCAGTGCCTCCTGGACCACCCGGTGCACGGCGCAGCCGCCCGGGGCGGACGGGTCCGGGTCGGGGCCCTCCCGCAGCAGGCGGACCCGCATACCGGCGTCCGCGGCGCGCTGCACCAGGACCGCCACCGGCTCGCCCGCGTTCAACCCGCCCGCGTCCGGCCCGCTCACGTCCAGCCCGCCTGCACCCGGCTCGCCCGCGTTCAACCCGCCCGGGTCCGGCCCGCTCACGTCCAGTCCGCCTGCACCCGGCTCACTCGCGTTCAACCCGCCCGGGTCCGGCTCACCCGCGCCCAGCCCGGAAGCGGCTTCGCCGTGGCCGCCGCCGTCACCGTCGTCGTTCTCGCGCAGTACCCCGATGATCTCCCGCAGCCGCAGGTTGGCCTCGTGCGCCGCCGCGCGCAGCTCACCGGCGGCCCGGCCCTGCCCGGAGTCCTCCTGGGCGGTCATCTCCAGGGCCGCCGCGCGCACCGCGATCAGGGCGAGGTCGTGGCCGAGGGAGTCGTGCATCCGGGTCGCGATCCGGGCGCGCTCGCGCAGACGGGCGCGGTCGGCCTCGGCCGCGCGGGTCCGCTCCATGCGTTCGGCGATCTCCCAGCCGCCCCGCCACACCCGGCGGCGCAGGCGCTGGTAGCGGCCGAACAGCCACGGGGTGAGCGTGCTCAGCGCGATGGTGAGGACGACGCCCAGCCAGTCCACGGAGTCGGACAGGAACGCGCGGACGCCGGTGCCGGACACCAGCCCCGTCAGCAGGTGCAGGACGAGGGTGAACGAGCACGCCACGACCACCAGCGCCACCACCGGGCGCACCCGTTCCGAACGCAGGCCGGTGAGCAGTGCCAGCACCGCCACGGCCAGCCAGGGCGTGAACACGGCGGTCTCCACCGCCAGGAGGACCGAGGCGGATGTCTGTAGGACCGCCCCGGCGAGCATGACGCCCAGGGAGACGAGCGGCAGGGAGCGGGACAGGACCGCCGCGACGACCAGGGCGAGCAGCAGGAAGCACGTTTCGAGGACCGGCGGCCGGTCGCGGGCCCCGGAGAGCTCGACCACGACCAGCGCGCCCAGAAGGGCCCACAGCACGGCCTCGAAGGCCGGACGGGTCCACCCGCGCGGTTCTTTCCGGATCTCCCGCATGCACCCCAGGCTAGTCAGCGCTTCCGTCAGTACCCCCGCCAGCACTCCCGTCAGCGGTGCCTCCTGAGCCGCGCCGAACCTTCCCGGCGCGTGGAGTGTCGGAGGCACATGGGACAAAGTCATCACCGCCCCCGGCCCCCGGCCTCTCAGGAGAGCGCCCGTGTCATCCGGTTTCCACAGCCCCCCGCTTCCCGAGGACCTGCCGCACCCCGAGGTGCTCTGGTCGCTCGGCGCGGTGAAGATCGCGCTGTCTACCGGCCTCGGCCCCGTCTGGTCGGAGGGGCACCGGGTCGAGGACGACGGTGTCCTGCTCCTACAGGACGGTGGCGGTGACTGGTGGCGGATGGCCCGTGTCGAGGGCGGTCGGTACCTGCTCATCGGCTGGGACCGGGCGGGGAGGACCGACAGCTCCTTCCAGCCCCCGGTCAATCCGTACGCGGACGCCCCGGAGTGGCTCCCCTGGGAGTGGATCTCCCGGTTGGAGAGCAACGTCCCCATCGGCTTCGTGTACTGGTGGGAGGGCGGGACGTGGGCGCGCTCGACCTACCACGACCAGGTGGATGAGGACGGCCTGGGGGTGCGGCTGTCCGCCTTCGTCAGTCCGGAGGAGGCCGCCCTGGACCTCGTGGACTTCGTCAACGAGGTGGTGTCGGTGACCGGGGAACAGCGTCCCGACGAGGGCGACGACCCTTTCGACGACCTGGGGGAGCGGATCTACACCCAGGCGAAGCACACCGTCGAGGGAGGAACGATCGACTTCGGTTTCCTGGACCCGATGCCCTTCGACACCGCCGCGGCCACGAACGTCCTTCGAGCCGCCGGGATCGCCGGGGACGGTCGCCCCGTCGCGCCGCTTCCCGCCGGTACGGAGAAACCGGCCGAACGCGCTCGGACCCGCGTGCTCAGCGACCAGGAGTGGTCGATCCTGGTGGAATCCGTGATGCGGACGGCCGTGGAGAGGCCGCGACCCGTACCCCGGGAGACCGAACCGCTGCGCGAGCTGGGCGACCTCCTGCGCGGCCTGGCCGCCGAGCACGGAGGTGAGGTGATCTACACGATCACCGGCGGGAACAGTCTGAGCCAGTCCAGGCTGGTGGACGCCGAGGGAAACCGGATCCAGGAGGAACCGCGCGGCCACCACGACTACGAACTCCGCCAGGCCGAAGGCCACCCCGAGCACGGCATGTGGTTCTTCCTGCGCGCCCGGGCGACCCCCGACGCGGTGGAGGTCGACCGGGCCTACGACCACCGGCCGGAGTGGTCGACGGAGTCCGCCCTCGGCATCGGTGTGTGGGTAGGGGACGTCGCCGCGGAGATGGCCCGCCGCGCCCCCGAATGGCGTCCGGACTGGGTGTGGCTGCTCGACGAGGAGATCCCCTACGAGCCGCCCGCCGACCCGTTCGTCCGCCCGGCCTGACCGCCGATGCGCCCCTCACTCGACCCGGGAGAGGGGCGGTCCGCTCACTCCCCCCGGAACACGGGAGCCATCGCGGCCTCGAAGCGGTCCGCTCACTCCCCGGGGCCGCCCTCCACCCACGGGCAGTCGCTGGCGAAGTCGGCCCACTCGTCGAAGACGAGGCTGCCCTCCTCGCGGAGGAAGCGCTCGTCCACGGTCTCGGCCCGGTCGCCCAGTTCGGGACGCGGCACGCTGACCAGCAGTTCGCGCGAGGGTCGCGCGCTCTCGGCGAGCAGGACCGCGTCGTAGAGGTCCTTGCCCTGCGGGTAGGTGTCCGTGTACAGCCACAGCACCTTCCAGGCCAGGGACAGCTCCGCACCGGCCGCCAGCACGTCCGCCCCCGCCACCGACACCGACACCGGCGGCTCGGGAAGCGACTCGTTGAACACCACGTCGATCTGCACGGTGCCCGGGGGCAGGCCCTCGGCCCGCCACGGGACGACCACGCGGCGGCCCGGCGCACGCTCGTAGGTCCAGACGCTCTCCAGCCGAACCCCCTCGGCGTCGAAGGAGGTTCCCCGCGCGGACGCGTCCGTGACGGCCCCGACCACGTTCGCGAACATGCGGTCGGCCGGGTCCCCGAACGGGGCGGTCCCGGCCGGGACCACCACGAAGTCCAGGTCCCGGGGGCGTCGGGCGGCGTCACCCACCCACACCGGCATGAGCATGCTGCCACGCAGCATGAGGCTGTCCCCCACACCGCGCGCTCCCGAGCTCACCCGCTCTGGGGCTGTCCGTCGGGTCCACGGGTGCCGTCCATGTTTTTGCGGCGTAAGTGAAGGTCAGGAGGATTCTTGGTTTTTGGCAACTTCTGCACCAATCCAGACACCACCGCCGCTACGTATCACCAGAGGCACCCGCCATCGGTAGACGCATCGCCCGAACGGAAGGAACCACCCATGTTCTCCCTCGCCCGCCGGACCGCCGCCCTGGCCGTCGCCTCCCTCGCCGGAACCGCCCTCTTCCTCGGCTCCGCGGCCCCGGCCGCCGCGGCCGACGGCTCCGGGGGCGTCCTCGGCTCGCTGCTCGGCGACACCAGCCTGATCACCCTGTTCATCGGCAACTACCAGATCAACAACTAACCCCCAGTCGGGCCGCGGGCCGGACGTCGTGCCCGCGGTCCCTGTGGCCGCCCCGGGGCGCGCCAGCGCGACCACGGACCAGTGCGATCCCGCACCCGCGCACACGGCACGGGTGACCACGCACCCGCGCGCCTCCCGGACACACCCTCAGAGCGTGAGCCCGCTCGGTGTGATTCAGGTCATCCCGTCCAAACCTCGCATGAGCCACGAATGACACCACGGAACGTGTGACCGGCACACAGGACGTCAACGGACCGGAACCCCGGGCGGCACAGTGCCCGGAACCGGTGCCACTCCGTAGCCGTCCCGCTGCTTCGCGCGTCGGGCCCCACACCCGACCGCTTCACGCGACACCTCGCACACGGTCGCGTCCGGACCTGCTTCCGCCAGTTCACAGCCGCGACCAGGCCGGGAACGGTCCGGACTCCCGCCCTCGTGAGTGCCACGCACCAACGCCGCCTCGCGGCGCGAACGGAAGGTAGTCGATGCCGCATCATCAGTCGTCCGCCGGACTTCCCCTGACCGCCGCACAGAAGGGGCTGTGGTACGCGCAGCAGCTCGACCCGGACAACCCGCTGTACAACATCGCCGAGTACGTCGAACTGCGCGGGGAACTGGACACCGACCGCTTCGCGGACGCCGTGCGCGGCGCGGTCCTGGAGACCGAGGCCCTGCACCTGGTCTTCGGCGAGGACGGGGAGGCTCCCCGGCAGCGGGTCGAGTACCCCGAGGACTGGCGCCTGCGCGTGGTGGACCTGCGCGGCGAGGACGACCCCGACGCCGTCGCGCTCGCGTGGATGCGCGAGGACCTGCACAGGTCGCACGTCGCGCGGGGGGAGCTCTTCGCCGAGGTGCTGTTCCGGCTCGCCGACGACCGCCACTACTGCTACCAGCGGGTCCACCACCTGCTGCTGGACGGCTACGGCGCGATGCTGGTCCTCGGGCGCATCACCGAGTACTACGACGCCATGACCGAGGGCCGCGACCCGGGCCCCGCGCCGTTCGGCTCGCTGCGCGACCTGCTGGACGCCGAGGCGCAGTACGCGGAGTCCGGGACCGCCCGCGCCGACCGGGAGTTCTGGGCCGGGCGGCTGGCCGAGGGCGTCGAGCCCGCGGGACTGGCCGCCGCGCCCGAGCGCGTGCCCCGAGCCCTGCACCGCTCCACCGTCCACATCCGCCGCGCGGACGCCGCCGGGGCGGTGGCCGCGGCGCGGTCCGCGGGCACCGGTCTGCACTCCGCCGTGCTCGCCGCCACCGCCGCCTACGTGCACCGCGCCACCGGCGCCGACGACGTCGTGCTGGGCCTGCCGGTGACCGCGCGCCGCAACGCGCTGACCCGCTCGGTCCCCTCGACGCTGTCCAACATCGTGCCCCTGCGCGTGCGGGTGCGCCCCGAGCAGTCCCTGGAGTCCCTGACCCGCGAGGTGGCCCGGGAGGCCCGCCAGGTGCTGCGCCACCAGCGGACCCGCTACGAGGAGCTGCGCCGCATGGCCCCCGGCGAGGGGCGGCTGACCGGCCCCTCGGTCAACATCATGCCGGTCGGACGCGAACTCACCTTCGCCGGACTGCCCGCGACGGCGCACAACCTGGCCATCGGCCCGGTCGAGGACCTGTCGATCGTCGTCCACGGCATCACGGCCGAGCGCGACATCCGCGTCGACTTCGACGGCAGCGCCGACCTCTACACCCCGGCCCGGCTGGAGGAGCACCAGCGGCGCTTCCTGAGGATGCTCCGCGCCCTCGGCGAGGACTCCGCCACGGCCGTGGGCCGCGTCGACCTGCTGGAGGACGGCGAGCGCGCCGCGCTGCTCGCCGCCGGAACCGGACCGGTCCGCGACCTGCCCCCGCACACGGTGCTCACCGAGTTCCGCGACCGTGTGCTGGACGCGCCCGGCGACACCGCGGTGGCCGCCCCGGACGGCCGCCTGACCTTCGCCGAACTCGACGCCCGCAGCGACCGCCTCGCCCGCCACCTGGCCGACCGGGGCGCCGGGCGCGGCGCCGTGGTCGCCGTGCGGCTGCCGCGCACGACCGACCTGCCGGTCGCGCTGCTCGCCGTGCTCAAGTCGGGCGCGGCCTACCTGCCCCTGGACCCCTCCTACCCGGCCGGACGCCTGGCGGCCATGGCCGCCGACGCCGCCCCCATCCTGACCGTCGCCGTGGGCCCCACCGCCCCCGAGACCGCCTCGGGCAAGGGCACCGTGCTGCTGGACGACCCCGCCACCCGGGCCGAGATCGACGGGCTGCCCGCGGGTCCGTCCGCCGCGGACGGCGCTGCGGAGCCCTCTCCCGACGACCTCGCCTACGTCATCTACACCTCCGGCTCCACCGGACGCCCCAAGGGCGTGGCCGTCGAGCACCGGTCCCTGCTCAACCTGCTCCTCCACCACCGCGAGCGCCTGTTCGGGCCCGCCCGGGAGCGCCTGGGCCGCCCGGCCCGCGCCGCCCACACCGCGGGCCTGTCCTTCGACGCCTCCTGGGACCCCGTCCTGTGGATGCTCGACGGACACGAGATGCACCTGGTGCCCGACGAGGTCCGCCGCGACCCCGAGGCGCTGGTCGCGTACCTGCGCCGGGAGCGGATCGACGCGGTGGAGACCACGCCCTCCTACGTCCGGGCGCTGCTGGCCGAGGGGCTGCTCGACGACGGCCCCTCGGTCCTGGCCCTGGGCGGCGAGGCCGTCGACACCGGGCTGTGGCGGACGCTGGCCGACGCCCCCGCCCTGGCCCTCAACCTCTACGGGCCCACCGAGACCACGGTCGACAGCATGACCGCGACCGTCACCGGCGCCACCGGCCCCGACCTGGGCGCGCTGGTGGCCAACGGCCGCGGCTACGTCCTCGACGGCGGACTCGCGCCCACCCCGGACGGCGCCGTGGGCGAGCTCTACCTCGCGGGCGCCAACCTGGCGCGCGGCTACCTCAACCGTCCCGAGCTCACCGCCGAGCGCTTCGTCGCCGACCCGGTCGCGGCTGACGGCGGCCGCATGTACCGCACCGGCGACCTCGTACGGCGCGCGCCCGACGGCGCGCTGGAGTTCGTCGGCCGCAGCGACGACCAGGTCAAGATCCGGGGCTTTCGGATCGAACCCGGCGAGGTGGCCGCGGTCCTGGAGGGCCACCACGCGGTCGCGCGGGCGGCCGTCGTGGCCGTGTCCGAGGGCGACCGGGCGCGGCTGGTGGGCTACGTCGTCGGCGAGCCCGGCCTGGACACCGACCTGGTACGCGAGCACGCCGCCGAGCGGCTGCCCGCCCACCAGGTCCCGTCCGCGCTCGTGCGCGTGGACACCCTCCCGCTGACGCCCAGCGGCAAGCTCGACCGCGCGGCGCTGCCCGTCCCGGAGCGGAGCGCCACCGCCTCCCGCCCGCCCGCCACCGAGCGCGAGCGCGTCCTGTGCGCGCTGTTCGCCGAGGTCCTGGGCGTGGACGAGGTCGGCGCCGACGACGACTTCTTCGCCCTGGGCGGCCACTCGCTGACCGCGTCCCGGCTGGCCGCGCGCGTGCGCACCGAACTGGAGGCCGGCGCGCTGTCGATCCGCGACCTGTTCGAGCACCCGACCCCCGCCGGTCTGGCCGCCGTCCTGCGCGCGGGGGACGGGGCGGCCCCGGCCCTGCGGCCGCGCCCCCGCCCCGAGCGGCTGCCGCTGTCGCCCGCCCAGCGGCGGCTGTGGTTCGTCAACCGGATGGACCCGGCCTCGGGCTCCTACAACATCCCCGTCGCCCTGCGCGTGGGCGGCGACCTCGACCCGGACGCGCTCCTGTCCGCGGTGCGCGACGTCGTGGCCCGCCACGAGACCCTGCGCACGCTCTTCCCCGACGACGGGGACGGCCCCCTCCAGCGGGTGCTGGCCCCCGACGAGGCGCGCACCGACCTCACCACGGTCCGCTGCGCCGAGGAGTCCCTGCCGCGGCTGCTGGCCAACGAGTCCGCCCGCGGATTCGACCTCACCCTGGACGCGCCGCTGCGGGTCCGGCTGTTCACGCTCGACTCCGGCGACGCGGTGCTGCTGATGGTCGTGCACCACATCGCGGGCGACGGCTGGTCGCTCGCGCCGCTGGGCCGCGACCTGGCCCAGGCCTACGCCGCCCGGCGCGCGGGGGAGCCGCCCCGGTTCACGCCCCTGCCGGTGCACTACGCCGACTACACCCTCTGGCAGCACGAGCTGCTCGGAGAGGAGGCCGACCCCGGCTCCCTCGGCGCCCGGCAGCTCGCGTACTGGCGCGACGCGCTCGCGGACGCCCCCGAGGAGGCCCGACTGCCCTTCGACCGGTCGCGGCCCGCCGAGCCCGAGCGCGGCGCCGGTTCCGTCCCGCTGGAGATCGGACCGGAGCTGCACCGCGCCCTGGCCGACCTCGCCCGCGCCCGGGGCGCCAGCCCCTTCATGGTCCTGCACGCCGGACTCGTCGCGCTGCTCACCCGGCTCGGCGCGGGGGAGGACGTGGTCGTGGGCACCCCCGTGGCCGGACGCGGCGACGGGGCCCTGGACGAACTCGTCGGGTTCTTCGTCAACACCCTGGCCCTGCGCGCCGACACCTCCGGCGACCCGTCCTTCGCCGACCTGGTGGACCGCGTGCGCGCCGCCGACCTCGCGGCCTTCGCACACCAGGACGCGCCCTTCGAGCGCGTGGTCGAGGAGGTCAACCCCGCGCGCGCCACGGGACGCCACCCGCTGTTCCAGACCATGCTCACCCTCCAGAACACCCCCGACGCGCAGCTCCGACTGCCCGGCTGCACCGTGCGGACCGAACCGGGCGCCGCACCGGGCGGGGCCAAGTTCGACCTCTCGATGAGCCTGAGCGAGACGCCCGGCGAGGGGATCGGCGGCACCCTGGAGTACAGCGCCGACCTGTTCGACCCCGCCACGGCGGAGCTGGTCGCGGACCGCTACGTGCGGCTCCTGGCCGCCCTGGTCGCCGACCCCGGCGCGCCCGTCAGCGCGCCCGACCTGCGCACCGCGGACGAGCGGGCCGTGGAGCGGGCCGAGGACGAGCGCGCCCGCGGGACCGTCCCCGGCCACACCCTCGTCGACCTGTTCCAGGAGCGGGTCCGCGCCACACCGGAGGCGACCGCCGTCGTCTCCGGGGACGAACGGGTCGGCTTCGCCGAGCTCGACGCCCGGGCCCGGCGCATCGCCGGGGTCCTCGCCGGACGGGGAACCGGCCCCGGCGACGTCGTCGCGGTCGCGCTGCCCCGGTCCGCGCACACGGTCGCCGCCCTGCTCGGCGTCCTCTCCAGCGGCGCGGTCTACCTGCCCGTGGACACCTCCTATCCGCCCGAGCGCGTGGCCGCCCTGCTGGCCGACGCCCGCCCCTCCTGCGTGGTCACCACCCGCCGGGAGCCGGTCGCGCTGCCCGACGGCCTGCCCAGGGTGGCCGTGGACGACCCGTCCCTGTGCGCGCCCAGCGGGGTCCGCCCGCGGACCCCGCGCCCCGACGACACCGCCTATCTCATCTACACCTCCGGCTCCACCGGCCTGCCCAAGGGGGTCGCCGTGGGGCACCGGGCGCTGGCCAACCTGTTCCACTCGCACGCCGAGCGCGTGTTCGCACCGGCGCAGCGCGCCGACGGGCGCCCGCTCCGGGTGGCGCACACGGCAGGGGTGGCCTTCGACGCCTCCTGGGACCCGATCCTGTGGATGGTCGCCGGACACGAACTGCACGTGGTCGGCGAGGACGTGCGCCGCGACTCCGCGCTCCTGGCCCAGCGCCTGCGCGCCGACGGCGTCGAGGCGGTCGAGGTCACGCCCAGCCACGCCCGGCAGCTCATGGACGCGGGCCTGCTCGCCGACGGCGGCGGCCCCCGGATCGTCGCCCTGGGCGGCGAGGCGGTGCCCCCGGCGCTGTGGCGGGAGCTGCGCGCCACCGAGGGCGTGACCGCCCTGAACCTCTACGGCCCCACCGAGTGCACCGTCGACAGCGTCATGGCCAGCTCCGCCACCGAGGCCGACCCCGTCATCGGCCGTCCGGTGGCCAACACCGGCGCGCGCGTGCTCGACGCGCGCCTGCGGCCCGTGCCCCCCGGCGTCGTCGGCGAGCTGTACCTGTACGGCGCCGGGCTGGCGCAGGGGTACCGGGGCAGGCCCGCGCTCACGGCCGAGCGCTTCGTGGCCGACCCCGAGGGCAGCGCCGGAGCGCGCATGTACCGCACCGGCGACCTGGTCACCCGCCGCGCGGACGGCGCGCTGCGCCACGTCGGCCGCGCCGACGACCAGGTCAAGATCCGGGGCTTCCGGATCGAACCGGGCGAGACCGAGGGGGTCCTGGCCGCCCACCCCGACGTCGCCCAGGCCGCCGTGGTCGCCGCCGGGGCCGGGACCGAGCACGCCCGCCTGCTCGCCTACGCCGTGCCCCGCGAGGGACATCGCCTCGACCCCGGTGAGCTGCGCGCCCACCTGTCGGCTCGCCTGCCCGAACACATGGTTCCCGCCACCGTGACGGAGCTGCCCGCGCTGCCGCTCACCCCGCACGGCAAGCTCGACCGGCGCGCGCTGCCCGACCCCGGCCCCGCCACGGTCCGGGGCCGCCGCCCGCGCACGGGGGACGAGAGCACCCTGTGCTCGCTGTTCGCCGAGACCCTCGGGGTGCCCGAGGTGGACATCGACGACGACTTCTTCGCCCTGGGCGGCCACTCGCTGCTCGCCACCCGCCTGGTGGCGCGTATCCGCTCGGTCCTGGGCGTGGAGCTCCAGATCCGGGCCCTGTTCCAGGCGCCCACGGTGGCCAGGCTGGCCACCTTCCTGGACTCGGGCCGCCGCGCGCAGGCACCGCTGCGCCCCGCCGTGCGCCCGGGCCGCGTCCCGCTCTCGCACGCCCAGCGCAGGCTGTGGTTCCTCAACCGCATGGACCCCGACGCCGCCGACTACAACATCACCATGGCGCTGCGGCTCACGGGCGACGTCGACACCGCCGCGCTGCGCGGCGCGCTCACCGACCTCACCCGGCGCCACGAGAGCCTGCGCACCGTCTTCCCCGACGACGACGGAGTCCCCCACCAGCTGGTCCTGGACCCCGAGCGGGCCCCGACGCGGCTGGACGTGGTCCCCGTGGACGGGGAGGGAGCCCTGCGCGAGCGGCTCGACGCCCTGGCCTCCCAGGGCTTCGACCTGCGGCGGGACCGCCCGCTGCGCGCGCACCTGCTGTCCCGGGGCGGCACCGATCACCTGCTCCTGGTGGTCGTGCACCACATCGCGGGCGACGCGTGGTCGACCGTCCCCCTGGCACGCGACCTGTCCACCGCCTACGCGGCCCGGACCGAGGGGGTCCCGCCGCGCTGGAACCCGCTGCCCGTCCAGTACGCCGACTTCACGCTGTGGCAGGAGGCGCTGCTGGGCTCGGAGGAGGACCCCGACAGCCTCGTCAGCCGTCAGCTGGACTACTGGACCGACCGCCTGGCCGACGCCCCGGGCGAGCTGCGACTGCCCTCGGACCGGCCCCGGCCGCTGTCCTCGCGCCAGCCCGCGGGCTCGGTGCCCGTCCGGATCGACCGGACCCTGCACCGCAGGCTGCTCGCGCTGGCCCGCTCCTCCTCGGCCAGCCTGTTCATGGTGCTGCACGCCGGGCTGGCGGCGCTCTACACCCGGCTGGGCGCGGGCGAGGACGTCGTCATCGGCAGCCCGGTGGCCGGGCGCACCGACGACGCGCTGGACGACCTGGTCGGGTTCTTCGTCAACACCCTGGTGCTGCGCACCGACACCTCGGGCAACCCGACCTTCGACGCACTGCTCCGGCGGGTACGTGACGACGGCCTGGCCGCCTACGCCCACCAGGAGGTGCCCTTCGAGAGGGTCGTGGAACGGCTGCGCCCCGAGCGCGCCCTGGGCCGCCACCCCCTCTTCCAGACCATGCTGGCCCTCCAGAACACCCAGGACGCCACCGTCGAGCTGCCCGGCCTGCGCGTCGAGCCGCAGCGGGGCGTCGGCGGCGGCGAGGCCAAGTTCGACCTGCTGTTCACGATGAGCGAGCGCACCGACCGCCTCGGCGCGCCCGACGGCATCGAGGGGACCCTGGAGTACAGCGCCGCCATGTTCGACCCCGCCACCGCGCGGAGCCTGGTCGAACGCCTGGTCCTGCTCCTGGAGAAGGCCACCCAGGACCCCTCGACCGTGCTCGGCAGGCTGGAGGTGCTCACCCCGGCCGAACGAGAGAGCCTGATCGGCGGCGGCAGCGGCCGCGAACACGCGCTCCCCGCCACCACCCTGGTCGACCTCTTCGACGACCGGGCCGCCGCCTCACCCGGCGACACCGCGCTCGTCCACGGCGCCGAGCGGATGAGCTTCGGGGCGCTGCGGCAGTGGGCCGACCTGCTGGCCCTGGCCCTGCGCGGGCAGGGCATCGGCGCCGGGGACACCGTCGCCGTGCTGCTGCCCCGGTCCGCGCGCACCGTCACCGTCCTGCTCGGCGTGCTCAAGAGCGGCGCGGCCTATCTGCCCGTCGACACCGGCTACCCCGACGCCCGGATCGCGCACATGCTCGACGACGCGCGGCCGACGCTGGTGGTCACCGTCTCCGACCTGCTCGACCGCGTGCCCGAGGGCCACCCGGCCCTGGTGCTCGACGGGCCGCTGCCCGCGGTCCCGCTGGTCGGCGAGCGCCGCACCCGACCGGTCCGCCCGGTCGACGGCTCCGACGTCGCCTACGTCATCTACACCTCCGGCTCCACCGGGCGCCCCAAGGGCGTGGAGGTCGAGCACCGCTCACTGGTCAACCTCTACGCCCAGCACCGGGAGGACCTCTTCGCCCCCGCGGCGCGCCAGCGCGGCGGCAGGCTGCGGGTGGCGCACACGGCCGGAGTGGCCTTCGACGCCTCCTGGGACCCCGTCCTGTGGCTCGTCGACGGGCACGAACTGCACATCATCGACGACGACCTGCGCAAGGACCCCCCGGCGATGGTCGCCCACCTGCGCGGGGAGGGCATCGACTCGATCGAGACCACGCCCACCTACGTCCGCCAGCTGCTGGCCGAGGGACTGTTCGACGGCGACGGCGGCCCCGGGGTGGTGGCGCTGGGCGGCGAGGCCGTCGACGCCGACCTGTGGCGCGAGCTGGGATCGCGGCCCTCGGTGCGCTCCTACAACTTCTACGGCCCCACCGAGTGCACCGTGGACAGCGTCATCGCCGCCGTCGGCGAGGAGCCCGGACCGGTGATCGGCCGCCCGGTGGCCAACAGCCGGGTCTACGTCCTCGACGGCGGGTTGCAGCCCGTTCCGGCAGGGGCCGTCGGCGAGCTGTACATCTCCGGCACCGGCGTCGCCCGCGGCTACCGCAGCCAGCCCGCCCTGACCGGGGCGCGCTTCGTCGCCGACCCCTTCTCCGGGGGCGGCGACCGCATGTACCGGACCGGCGACCTCGCCCGCTGGAGCTCCGGGGGAGCGCTGGAGTTCCTCGGCCGCGTCGACGACCAGGTCAAGATCCGGGGCTTTCGCATCGAACCGGGGGAGGTCTCCCAGACCATGGGCGAGCACCCCGACGTCGCCGAGTGCGCGGTCGTCGTGCGCGAGGACCCCGCGACCGGGCGCCAGCTGGTCGCCTACGTGGTGGGCCGCGACGGCACGGCGCCGCCGGTGGAACGGCTGCGCGGGCACGCCGCCGCGTCCCTGCCCGAGTACATGGTCCCCTCGGCCTTCGTGCCGATGACCGCGCTGCCCCTGACGCCCAACGGCAAGCTCGACCGCGCCGCGCTGCCCGAACCCGACTTCGGGGTCGACGAGGTGCGGGGCGTGCCGCGCGGACCCCACGAGGCCGAGGCGTGCGCCCTGTTCGCCGAGGCGCTGGGTCGCCCGCTGGTCGGCGTCCACGACAACTTCTTCGAGCTGGGCGGGCACTCCATGCTCGCGCCGCGGCTCGTGGACCGCCTCAGCGCCGCGCTGGGCGTCGAGGTCACCGTGCCGATGCTGTTCCGGTTCCCCACGGTCTCCCTGCTGCTGGCGGCCACCGAGGACGGCTCGCCCCGCGACAGCCTCGCCCGCCTGCTGGCCCTGCGGCCCGGCGGCTCGCGGCCGCCGCTGTTCTGCGTCCACCCCGCGGGCGGACTGGCCTGGGGGTACGCGGGCCTGCTGCGCCGACTGGACCCCGACCAGCCGGTCTACGGGCTCCAGTCACCCGCCGTCGACCCCGACCGCCCCGCCGAGGCGGCCACCGTCACCGAGCTCGCCGACGACTACATCGCGCACATGCGCGCGGTCCAGCCGCACGGCCCCTACCACCTGCTCGGGTGGTCCTTCGGCGGCAACATCGCCCACGCGGTCTCCTCCCGGCTCCGGGAGAAGGGGGAGCGGGTCGCCGTGCTGGCGATCATGGACGCCTTCCCCGTCGGGCAGGAGCGCAACGCCGACTTCGCCGACGACGCGGCGATGTTCACCGCCTACCTCCACGCCCTGGGCTACGCGCCCGAGCCCGGTGAGGCCGACGGGCTGGACGCGGCGGGCGTCCTGGAGGTCCTGCGCCGTAACCACAACCCCATGGGCGCCCTGGACGAGGACACCGTCGACCGCCTGGCCGGGGACTTCCTGCACCACGCGGCCCTGCTGCGCGCGGGGGAGCCCGGCCTCCACGACGGCGACGTGCTGTTCTTCACCGCCACCCGGGGGCGCGGCCCCGACTCGCCCGAGGCGCGGTCGTGGGCGCCGTTCGTCACCGGGGGGATCGACGACCGACCCGTCGACGCGACGCACTCCCTGATGACCCGCGACGAGGCCCTCGCCGAGATCGGCCCCGTGCTCAGGGAGCGCCTGGACGGGGCGCTCCGGCTGCCCGGCGCCGACCGGCCCACACCTTCCACCATCTGAGAGAGGCACCGATGACCAACCCCTTCGACGCCCAGGACGGCCGCTTCCTCGTGCTCGTCAACGACGAGGGCCAGCACTCGCTGTGGCCGGAGTTCCTCGCGGTGCCCGCGGGCTGGGCGGTCCTGCACGGCCCCGACGAGCGCCAGGCCTGCCTGGAGTTCATCGAGGAGAACTGGACCGACATGAGACCCCGCCGCGTACGCGACCTGGACCAGGGCTGACACCGATCGACGCGGACACCCGCCCCGAGCCGCGGGGCGGGCCCGCCCACCACGAGGGAGTGACATGGGCAGCCATCGGGCGCCACAGGGTCCCATGATCGAGGTCCGGGGACTGACGAAGGCCTTCGGGGCGCACCGGGCGCTCCGGGGCATCGACCTGGAGGTGCCGCGCGGCCACGTGCTGGGCCTGCTCGGGCCCAACGGCGCCGGTAAGACCACCGCGGTCAGGGCCATCACCACCCTGACCCGGCCCGACTCCGGCACCATCCGGGTGGCCGGGCACGACGCCGTGCGCGACCCGGGCCGGGTGCGCGCCTCCATCGGCCTGTCCGGCCAGTACGCCGCCGTCGACGAGAAGCTCACCGGCCACGAGAACCTGTTCATGGTGGCCATGCTCTACGGCATGGGCCGCGCGGAGTCGCACCGCCGGGCCGACGCCCTGCTGCGCCGCTTCCGCCTGGACGAGGTGGCCGACCGCCGCGCGGGCCAGTACTCCGGCGGGATGCGCCGCAGGCTCGACCTCGCCGGGGCCCTGGTGGCCGACCCGCCGGTGGTGGTGCTCGACGAGCCCACGACCGGACTCGACCCGCGCGGGCGCATGGACACCTGGGCGGTGGTGTCGGAGCTGGTCGCGCGGGGCACGAGCGTCCTGCTCACCACCCAGTACCTGGAGGAGGCCGACCAGCTCGCCGACAGCATCGTGGTCATCGACCAGGGCGGCGTCATCGCCCGGGGCACCGCGGACGAGCTCAAGACCCAGGTCGGGGGCGAGCGCCTGGACCTGGTCCTGGAACGCGGCGCCGACCTGCCCGAGGCGCGCGGGGTGCTGGCCGCCGCGGGCTCGGGCGAACCCACCGTCGACCCGCAGGCGCGGCGGGCCTCGGTGGCCGTGGCCAACGGGCACAAGACCCTCGGCGACGTCCTGGCCGAACTCGACGCCCGCGGCGTCACCGTGCTCGACGTGGCCCTGCGCCGACCCACCCTGGACGACGTCTTCCTCGAACTGACCGGACACCGCGCCGGGGGCGCCCCGGACGGGGACGGCGGCGGCGCGGCACCCCGACCCGAGGAGGTCCTCTCGTGAGCACCGTCCGCGACGGCGGCGTCGTCGCCTGGCGCAACCTGCTCAACGTCCGGCGCACGCCGGGGTCCCTGGTGACCGCGATCGTGCAACCGGTCATCTTCGTGCTGCTGCTCGCCTACGTGTTCGGCGGGAGCCTGGGCGGCGACTCCTACCGGGAGTTCCTCGTCGCGGGGATCTTCGTGCAGACCCTGACCTTCAGCGCGTCGCTCACCGCGATCGGGCTGGCCAACGACCTCCAGAAGGGCCTGATCGACCGCTACCGGTCGCTGCCCATGTCGCGCATGGCCGTCATCCTCGGCCGCACCACCTCCGACCTGGCCGTCAGCGTGCTGTCGGTCGCGGTCATCGTCGCGTGCGGCCTGGCGATCGGCTGGCGGATCAACGGGGGGTTCGCGGACGCGGTGGCGGGGTTCCTGCTGCTGTTCCTGTTCGCCTTCGCGGTGTCGTGGATCGGCGCGGTGATCGGCCTGACCGCGCGCAGCGTCGAGGTCGCCCAGAGCCTGGGGCTGATCTGGCTCTTCCCGGTCACCTTCGTCTCGGGCGCGTTCGTCTCGATCGCCGCCATGCCCGCGCCCCTGCGGACCGTGGCCGAGTGGAACCCGGTGACCGCCGTGGCCACCGCCGTGCGCGGGCTGTTCGACAACCCGGCCCCGGAGGGCCTGGCCCCGCCCGCGGGCTGGCCCGCGGACAACGCCGCCCTGTACGCCGTGCTCAGTTCGGTGGCGATCATCGCGGTCTTCGCCCCGATCGCGCTGGCGCAGTACCGGCGCATCAACCGCCGCTGAGCGCCGGTCGGGGGCCGGGGGAGGGGCGGGCTCAGCCGATGGTGCGCGGCCCGAGGCCCTCGAAGAGCACCCCGACCATGTCCGCGAGCTTGGCGTCGATCTCCTCGGAGGAGGACGTGGCCGTGAGCGAGACCAGGCCGTGCATCGCGGCGGACACGGTCATCGTGACGGCCTCCGGGGTGCCACCCGCGATCTCCCCTGCGGCCTGGGCGTCGAGGATGGGGCGCATCACCTGTTCGAGCAGCCGTCCCACGGCGGCGTACAGCTGCTCGGGGACGTCGGAGTCGTGCTTGCGCGCGTACATCAGGTCGAGCAGCGCGGCGTGCTCCCCCGCGAACCCCACGTAGACCCTGGCCAAGGCGAGGATCCGGGCCCGCGCGTCCCCCGCGTCCAGGGACGCCTCCTCCAACCGCTCGGTCAGGCGCTCGAAACCGCTGAGCGCGAGCGCGTCCAGCAGCGCCTGCTTGTCCCGGAAGTGGCGGCCCGGCGCGGCGTGGCTCACCCCCGCCGCGCGGGCGATCTCGCGCAGGGACAGTGCCGCCTGCCCCCGTTCGGCCAGGGCGCGCTCGGCGTTGGTGAGCAGGACGGCGCGCAGGTCTCCGTGGTGGTAGGGGCGGTCGGTCATGGAAACCAGGATAGACGGACGCCCCCGCCGCCATCGTGGCCGCCGTGGACAGCCGGTGGCCGCCGTGGCGGCCATGGACAGCCCGCGGGCGCTCGCCTACCGTGGCGCAATGGACACCACAGCGGTCAGCATCCCCGACCTGAGCGGCCGTACGGCGGTCGTCACCGGAGCCAACAGCGGCCTGGGCATCGAGACCACACGCGTCCTGGCCCGGGCGGGCGC
Source organism: Nocardiopsis synnemataformans (assembly GCF_965343085.1). Lineage (NCBI taxonomy): Bacteria > Bacillati > Actinomycetota > Actinomycetes > Streptosporangiales > Nocardiopsidaceae > Nocardiopsis > Nocardiopsis synnemataformans. Next base: position 92,986 of record NZ_CBDRFA010000013.1, read on the forward strand.
GCGCGTCGTGATGGCCGTGCGCGACGTCGCCAAGGGGCGCGCCGAGGCCGCCGGAGTGCAGGGCGACACCGAGGTGCGCCACCTGGACCTGGCGGACCTGGCGTCCGTGCGCGCCTTCGCCGAGGCCTGGAGCGGCGACCTCCACCTGCTCATCAACAACGCGGGCGTCATGGCGGTCGCCAAGGGGGTGACCAAGGACGGGTTCGAGACGCAGTTCGGCGTCAACCACCTCGGCCACTTCGCCCTGACCAACCTGCTCCTGGAACACGTCACGGGACGGGTGGTGACCCTCTCTTCCGGACTGCACCGCATGGCCCGGGGCATCGACTTCGACGACGTCAACCTGGACCGCGGCTACACGCCCTACCGGGCCTACAACCAGTCCAAGCTCGCCAACCTGCTGTTCACGCTGGAGCTCCAGCGCCGCCTGGAGGCGGTGGGCTCCCCGGTGCTCTCCACCGCCGCCCACCCCGGTTACGCGGCCACCAACCTCCAGAGCCACGGGGCCAACCCGATCTCCAGGGCGGCCCTCATGCTCGGCAACAGGATCTTCGCCCAGAGCGCCGCGAACGGCGCCCTCCCCACGGTCTTCGCCGCCACCCAGGACGTGCCCGGCGCGGCCTTCGCCGGGCCCAAGGCCATGGGTGGCACGCGCGGCGCCCCCGCCCTGTCCAGCCGGAGCGAGGCCGCCTGGGACGGTCGCGCCGCCAAGCGCCTGTGGGCGCTGTCGGAGGAGATGACCGGGGTGGCCTTCCCACTGGGGTCGGCCGACCCGGTCTGACCGGCGCGGGCCCGCACGTGTGGCGGGTCCGGAACGCCCGGCCTCACGGTGAGTACGGGATCGGCGCGGGCGGAACCCCCTGGTTCACACCCGCGCCGGTTCCGGCCGATCGTCCCTAGGGATTGAGGACCAGCTCGTCCGTGGCTGCCGCGCGCACGGCCTCCTCGGTGACCGCGAACGGCAGGGTCTCACCCCGGCTCCACGGCTCCAGCTGGTCGTCGTAGTTGGGGTGGAAGGCGTGGCCGGAGTTGCCGGTCAGGTGGATCCACGTCGACGCGTCGCGGTCGGCCAGGTCCACCACCATCCGCATCGACGGCACGGTCTTGATCCCGTAGCCCTCGGCCGGGTCCCAGCCCGTGGCGTTGACGATGCTGGAGCCGCCCGCGCTCTCCACCGGACCCCGGTTGAACAGCCACTCGACCGGACCGATGCCCGACGTTCCGAACGACTCGTGGGTCGCGGTCAGGGTGTGCAGGTCGCCCCAGCGCCAGTCGGCGGGGTCCTCGCCCAGCAGCTCGGTCAGCTCCCGCGCGGCGGCGTCCATCGCCGCGGCCAGCACCTCCTCGCGTCCGCTGGCCTCGGCGCCCCGCCACCACGGCGACTCCGGGTCCTCCAGCAATCGCCCCACCACGTACATCCCGCGCGAGTCGCCGTTCATGTCCTGCTCGCCCAGCTCGTCGAAGAGCAGGGGCAGCAGGTGGCGCCAGGTCGCGTTGTAGAACGCGGCCGCGGCGGAGTCGGTCTCGTTGCGGTGGTCCCAGTCGCGCAGCAGGTCCTGCGCCTGGGCGGTCACCCCGTCGACCTCGGCCTCCAGCAGGTGGGGGACGATCCTCACGGCGCTGAGGTCCACCGGGTCGTTCTGGACCCGCGACATGTCCTCGGCCGTGACCGGCCCCTGGGTGATCGCCTCCTCCAGCAGGTCGTTGATCCGCTGGCTCCGGTAGCCGTAGTTCCAGTCCTCGGTCAGGTAGGGCCCGTAGTCCTCGTCCACGACCGACTGGTTCGCGGTGACGATGACGCCCGACTCGGGGTTGTACACGCTCGGCAGTTCGTCGAAGGGGACGTACTCCTGCCAGTCGTAGTCGGAGTCCCAGCCGGGCGCCGGGTAGCGGCCGTCGCCCTCGCCGCGCACCGGCACCAGCCCGGGGGCCTGGTAGCCGATGTTGCCCTCGTCGTCGGCGTAGACGAGGTTCTGGGAGGGGACGTCGAACTGGCTGGCCGCCTCACGGAACTCGTCCCAGCCGCGGGCCCGGTTCATGCTGAAGACGGCGTCCGCGGTCGTGCCCGGCTGGAGGGCGGTCCAGCGCAGGGCGACGGCGTACTCGCCGCCCTCCGCGCCCTCCAACTCCGGTTCCTCGGCCAGCTCGGCCAGGTGTGCGCCCGCGGTGGCGTCGGACAGCAGCGGTCCGTGGTGGGTGGAGCGCACGACGATGTCGACGTCCTCGCCGCCCGCGACACGGACGGTCTCCTCACGCGTCTCCAGCGGCCGGGGCTCGCCGTCGACCACGTAGTCCTCGCCCTCGATCCGTTCCACGTACAGGTCCATGACGTCGGGGTCGAGGTTGGTGAACCCCCAGGCCATGGACTCGTTCTGACCGATCACCACGCCGGGCAGACCGGAGAAGCCGAAGCCGCTGACGTCGTAGGGGCACTCCTCGGTGAGCTCGGTGCAGTGCAGCCCGATCTGGTACCAGGTGGAGGGCATCGACGCGCCCAGGTGGGGGTCGTTGGCCAGGAGGGGCAGGCCGCTCTCGGTGTGCTCCCCACCGACCACCCAGGAGTTGGAGCCGATCCCGGAGGCGTCGCGGGGGGCGAGCATCTCCGGGAGCGACGCGGAGGCCTCGGCCACCCCGGTCAGCGCGGAGACGGCTTCCCCGGGCAGTTCGGGCGCGCGCCGCTCGTCGCCCCCGTCATCCCCGTCGCCCTCCCGCAGGTCGCCCCCGTCGGACGCGGCGTCCTCGTCGGCCCCGTCCGGCAGGTGCTCGTCGGTGTCGGTGATGGGCAGGTGCTCCTCGTGGGGATAGGCCGGGTACAGCTCCTCGATCTGCTCGCGGGTCAGCCCGGCGTCGAGCAGCTGGGCGCGCGCGGTCTCCTCCCCCATGTTGCCGCCCAGGTCCCAGGCCATGGCCTTGAGCCAGGCGAGGCTGTCGACCGGCGTCCACTCCTCGATCTCGTGGCCGCCGTTGAGCACGGAGAGCAGCCCGTACTCCAGGCTGGCCTCGGCACCGTCGTTCTCGGCCAGCCAGGCGTTGACCCCGGCCGCGTAGGAGTCGAGGTGGGCCCGCGTCTCGGGGGCGAGGATGTCGTACTCCTGCTCGGCCACGTGCCGCCAGCCCATGGTGCGCAGGTAGACGTCGGTGTCCACCTGGTCGGGGCCGAAGAGTTCGGCGGTGCGCCCGGCGGTGACGTGGCGGCGGAAGTCCATCTCCCAGAAGCGGTCCTGGGCGTGCGTGAAGCCCTGCGCCATGAACAGGTCGTGGGTGTTGTCCGCGTAGACGTGGGGGACGCCGTGCTCGTCGCGCAGCACGGTGACGGAGGACTCCAGTCCCGGGAGCGAGAGTTCGCCGGAGGTCTCCGGGAACGACCTCCGGACGGTCCATATCCCCAGGAGCGCGCCGACCAGGGCCAGCACCACGACCGCGGCGAGGAAGCCCAGAAGTACGCGAACAAGGACACGCTTACGCATTACACCCATGGCGGAACCCTAGGGTGCCCGTGGTCACAGTCTCCAGAGTCCGAGGGGCACGCGGACCCAATTGTTACCAACTGGTAGGTGACGGGGAGACGAACGCCCGCCGACGCGAACCACCTGGTCAGAAGCGGACAGCCGCCCGGTTGGATCCGTGCTGTCCGCAACCGGCCGCGTCTGCCTTGCCTGCGTCACCACCGAGTGGGCTTGCCGCCTCAGCATCCTCAAGGTGCGCCGGCCCTCTGTGTCGGGTGACTCAGATAATTCAAAGCAATCAGGCTATTCGAGAAGGCTATGTCTGGGATGGGGTCATGTTGAAGAAGTAGAACCGACTGGCCACCCAGCAAAGGCGACCTTGTCCCAGTAGACAAGGTGGATATTCACTGAGGAAAGAAGGCTTTGTAGGTCCGAGTGGGGTTTCTCGGGTAGCAGGATGGCGAGCGTGGGGGTCGGCGTGATATGTCTCCGGTAGTCCATGAGTTGTCCGATGGCCATGCGCACGGCTTCGCGTGAGCTGGTTCCTTTGGCCTCATAGAGAACATTGGACTTGTTGTCATAGAGATCAGTGAGAAGGCTGGATGAGAGTCCTGCGACTCTAATTTGATATCGCTTGACCTCGTGTTCGTGCTTTTCGAGCATGGCCTTGAAAGCATCGCATAGTTCGGCCTCTTTGCGGCCGACTTTGGTCTGTGGGACGGCTGACCTGGAAATGGGCTTGCCGTTGTGTGCCTCTGGCTCCACCATGATGCTCGTGGTGATGGTGGAGACATCGGCGGATACTTGCCGGACCTCGGTGCTAGGTAGAGGCTCAATGATGTCTTCTGGGTATGGCGCTAGTTCCTCAACTGGGCGCAAGCGGAAGACGATGACTCTTCTGAAGATGCCTTGCCTGTTTGGTGCTTCGCGAAAGACGTAGGGGAGTTCCTTGTCCAGTTCGAACTTTCCGATATAGCGCTGAATCCTTATCTTTTTTCCGGGGATAGTGCCCACAGCTTTGAAGACGCGTAGCGCTCGCCCGTCGTCTACGTGAAGCAAAATGGCACGGTTTCTTTGGCCGTTGCGGCCTTCGAAGACCTGATCTTCTTCTCCGTCTCCGGTGTACTCGAAGAGGGGCTCGGAGTTTTCTTCGTCGGGGACCCAGCCGTCGTAGTAGCCGAACTGCTCACCTGAGGCAGGGTCGGTGTAGAGCAACACGTTGGGGGAGGTAGAGCAAGGATGGATCCCTTGGCCCTGCCCGCCTCCAAAGGCCGCCTTCATTTCCGCACGAGTGGTCAGTTCGCCAGGTTTGATCCCTTTGCCAGCCATGAGATTAATGTACAGCTTTGGCGTGCGTGGGATCTGAGCCATGAAAGAGGCCGGAGTCTGTCCCACCTGACCTGCAAGGATCGGATTGAAGAAGGCATCGGTGCAGTTCAGCAGGCGCGTGGGGGCGGGCGGCGCTGCCCGCCCCCACGGGTTCAGGAGCCCAGGACCTCGGCCAGGCGCTCGGCCGCGAGCGGCACGCTGTAGTAGTCCATCCGGAACGAGGTCGCGCCCAGCGTGAGCACGCGGCCGTCCTCCCACGCCGGAAGGTTCTCCAGGACCGGGGCCGTCTCCAGGTAGTCCTCGGGCTCCTGGCCCTGGGTGTTGACGAACAGCAGCGTGCTGTCGCCGAAGTCCGAGGCGCGCTCGGTGGACACCTGCACGATGTCCCCGCGCCCGTCGCCGCCCTGGCTCGAAGGGGCGGCCAGGTCCTCGGGAAGCTCGTGCAGGATCAGGCCCAGATCGGCGGCCAGCCGCCCCTGGGCGGACTCCTCGGTGAACACGTTGAACCCGTTGGGCGTCCCGGTCAGGACCACCACGTCGTGCTCGGCCGACAGCTGCCCGGACGTGTCCGCGACCAACCGCTCGTACTCCTCCGCGATCTCCGCGGCCCGGTCCTGGCGGCCGAACGCCTCGGCGTACTGGTCGGTGACGTCCAGCCACGCCATGTCGGACTCGCCGTAGACGACGGTCGGCGCTACCTGGGACAGCTGTTCGTAGACGGCCTCGTCCACGGCGTCGGCCCCGAACCCGTTGCCGACGATGAGGTCGGGCTGGGCGGAGGCGACCTCCTCGATGTCCACCTCCGGTCCGGCCAGCGGCTGCACGCCGCGCTCGTCGGCGACGTCGGCCCACTGGGCGAAGAAGCCGTTGTCGTCGGTCAGCGCGCTCGGGGCGGTGGTGGCGGAGGCGATGACCGGGACGTCCAGGCTCAGCAGGGCCGAGGTGGCGGTGACGCTCACCGAGACCACGTTCTGGGGGTCGACGGGGATGTCGGTCTCGCCGTACATGTGGGTGGCCGTCTGGGTCTCCCCGGCCGCCGCCGGGGCCTCCTCCTCAGCATCCGGGGCGCCGCACGCGGCGAGGGGAAACACGAGGGCGGCGACGACACCGCAGGTCGCTAGGCTGTGGGAGGAATTTGCTTGCTTCATGAAAAGTATAGTTAGGTATGCCTACCCTCATGTCAACTCGTGGAGCGGAGCGAAGCTTGGCCGCGCAGACCTCGTCCGACCGCGTCGGCGCCCCCACCAGGCCGGAGCGGGAGAGCCCTCCCACGCTCCGTGACGTGGGCGAGGCTCTCCTGCGCGTGGCCCAGCGCCTGGAGGGGCTGCTCACCGAACTGGCCGCCGAGCACGGGCTCTCCGCCTTCCAGGCCCGGACCCTGCGCGCGCTGCGCGACGACCCCTCCCAGGCGGCGCTGGCGCGTCAGCTCGGCTGCACGGCCTCCCGTGTGTCGATCGTCACGGGCGAACTGGAGGAACGAGGGCTCGTCCGCAGGGTCCCCTCCAGGAGCGACCGGCGCATGCGTGTGACGCGGCTCACCGAGGAGGGCGGTCGGGCCGTCGAGGCGATCGGCGCGGAGCTCACGTCCCGGTCGCCGCTGGAACAAGGGCTCGACGACGGGCAGGTCGAGGACCTGTTCCACCTTCTCCGCGCCGTGGAGTCCGTTCCCGATCGGTGAGACTCCACGCCCGACCGCGCAGAAAGGCCGCCCCGTGCCCACACCGACATCCGTAATCCACACCATCCCCCCGCACCTCAAGCCGAACGTGCGCCCCGAACGCGTCGCCACCCCGTGTGCGGCTGAGGCGGCCCGCGATCCGGAGGCGTTCTGGCGCCGCGTCGCCGAGGAGGGAACACCCCTGGTCGGGGAACCCGACGCGGACGGGCACCGCGCGGTCACCTTCCTGTGGCGCGGCGGCGACGAGCTCGCGGACGTCCTGCTCGTGGCCAACAAGGTCGCCGACGCCTCCTCCTACGACGCCAACCGCATGGAGCGGATCCCCGGCACGGACGTGTGGCACCTGACCTACCGGATGCGCGGGGACTGGAGGGCCTCCTACTCCGTCGCCCCGGTCCCCGCGCACGGCGAACCCCTTCCGCCCGAGGCGTGGCCCGAGTCGGTACGCGTCCGCCGCGAGCGCGCCCTCGCCGTCTCCGAAGCGGCGGACCGGCCCGCCGTCGCCCGCTGGTTCGACGCCCTGGCCCGGGCCGTCCCCGACCCGCTCTCCCGCGAGCGGCTGGACGACTCCCTGTCCGTGGTCTCCCTGCCCGAGGCGCCGCCCGAGCTGTGGCGCGCGCCCAACCCGACGACCCCGACCGGGCGGATCAGCACGGCCGAGATCACCAGCGACCTCCTGGGCAACACCCGCACCGTGTGGGTCCACGAGCCCGCCCGGCGCCCGCCGAACGGGCTGCCCTGGCCGGTCGTCGTCCTGCTGGACGGCCGCGACTGGCACGGCCTGCCCCTGGAACCGCTGCTGGACGGCCTCGTCGCCGACGGCACGCTGCCCCCGGCGCTGACCGTCATGGTCGACTCCCTCGACATGCCCACCCGTGTCGCGGAGCTGGCGTGTTCGGACGCCTTCGTCGCCTTCCTAGGAGAGGAACTGCTGCCCTGGCTCGGGCGGAGCCACCGGGTGAGCGACGACCCCGGGCGCACGGCGGTCGCCGGGCAGAGCCTGGGCGGGCTCACCGCCGTGTACGCGGCCCACCGGGCGCCGGAGCGGTTCGGGCGGGCGGTGTCGCAGTCGGGGTCGTTCTGGTGGCCCAACGTCGCGGTGACCGGCGGAGAGAGCGAGCGGATGACGAAGCTGGTGGCCGCCGCGGACACGGTCCCCGACCGGGTGCACCTCACCGCGGGGACCAACGAGTGGTCGCTGCTGGACGCCAACCGCCGCCTGCACGCGGCCCTGCTCGAACGCGGCGCGGCGCTGGGCCGCGATCCCGGGTTCGCGGTGTTCGAGGAGTACAACGGCGGCCACGACCGGGCCTGCTGGCGGGCCGGACTGCCGGACGGGCTGGCGTTCGCGACCGCCGACTGGGAACGCTGACCGACGACTGGAAACGCTGGCCGGGGTGCTGACGGGGGCCCGCGGAGCGGACCGGCGGGGAGGAGCGAACGAGAGCCCTGACCGGGAACGCTGAGAGGGAAGGTCTGCGGAGAGACTCGGAGGGAAGGGGCGAATGAGAGCACCGACCGGAAGTGCTGACGGAGCGCGGCGCGGGCAGCACGAGGCGGACGGGCCCGGGGACCCCCTGTTTCCAGGTTAGGGCGCAGACGACCTGCGCCGCTGCCCCCTCCCATCCGCCTGTGGACAGCTCCCGTCCTGCCCGGCGGAACCGTGCTCCGGGTCGCGTCCGCGCCAAGCCCTCGTCAACACTTCGTCCTGCTCGCGGTGACACGAGGCGGTGTTCTGGCAGCGGGGCGCCCTCTCTGGCAGCCTCGGACGCGCCGTCGATGCTCTGGGGGAAAACGCGATGGACATGCCCGTGGTGAACTCGTGCCAGGTGGACGCCTGCGCCTACAACACCGACCACTCCTGTCACGCACTGGCCATCACCGTGGGGAACTCCTCCCACGCCCAGTGCGACACCTTCTTCGGTGCCGGTGACCGGGGCGGTGACCCCGTCGCCACCGGCCAGGTCGGCGCCTGCAAGATGTCGAACTGTGAGCACAACGTCCAGCTGGAGTGCCAGGCCCCGGCCATCGCCGTCGGGTACGTGCACCAGCAGGCCGACTGCCTCACCTACGCGCCCGCCTGAGCGGCACCGCGCACCGGCTCGCTTCGTGGCCCCGGGCACGGTGCCCGGGGTCACTCCGCGTTCGGACCCGCCTCCGCGGTCTCGGTGCGGCCGCTTCACCCACACCGACCGGCGACCCCGGCTCAGACCCCCACCGCCCTCAGACCTTCCGGCCCGCCTCCGCGGCCTCACGGCGCAGCCGCTCCACGACCAGCGCCGCGGGATCGTCACCGGCCGCCCGGAAACCCTCTCCCGCCCACAGCGCCATCCCGCCGGGGTCCCCCGCCCGGGCGGCCGCCACGCGCAGCGGCTTCGTCATGTGGTGGATCTCGGGGTAGGCGGAGGGTGTCCGCGGGTGCTCGGCGATGAACCTGTTGGCCAGCCCCCGCGCCGGACGCCCGGTGAAAGCCCACGTCACAGCCGTCTCCGTGTACGCGGGGTCGGCCAGGGCAGCCTTGTGGACCGGGTTGGCGCCGCTCTCGGGACAGCGCAGGAACGCCGTGCCCAGCTGCGCGGCGGCCGCACCGGCGTCCAGGACCCCGGCCACGTCGGCCCCGGTCATGATCCCCCCGGCGGCGATCACCGGGACGTCCACCGCGCCGACCACGTCCGCCAACAGCTCCCGCAGCGGCAGACCGCCGCTCCCGACCGGGTCGAACGCGCCACGGTGGCCCCCGGCCTCCGCGCCCTGCGCGCACACCCCGTCGGCTCCGCGCGCCACGGCCTCGCGTGCCTCCCCGACCGTGGTCACGGTGACCACCGTGGCGCTGCCCGCCGCGCGCAGCCGCTCCAGGACGGCGGTGTCCGGGCAGCCGAAGGTGAAGCTCACCACCGGCACGGCCGCCTCCGCCAGCAGGTCGATCTTGGCCGCCCACGCGTCGTCGTCGTGCACCGGAGCGCCGACCGGCGTCCCGTACCGCTCGGCCTCGGACTCCAGGTCGGGCCGGTAGGACGCCACCACCTCCGGATCGGAGGGCGGGCCCGGTACGAACACGTTCACGCCGAACGCGCCGACTCCGGCGTCCCGCACCGCCCTGACCTGGTCGGCGAGGGTGTCGGGGGCCAGGTACCCAGCCGCGAGGAAACCCGTTCCGCCCGCTCCCGCCACCGCCGCCACCAGCGCGGGTGTGGCGGCCCCGCCCGCCATGGGCGCCTGCACGATCGGACGCTCCCGCAGAAGCTCTGCCAGGCTCATGGTTCCTCTCCTCGTCCTCGGCCGGTCCGGTGAAGGCGCGGCGGCATCCCCGTTTCCGGCGGTCCCGGCCAGGGCCCGACCGCCCCGTGGAACCCGCGAGCGGACCGCTGGCCGGACCGCGCCTCCCAAGTCCAGGGAATGCTACCGACGCGCGTTTTCCGAAGTTCGACCGCACCCGCCCCGAAACGCGGTATCGCCGTTCACCCGACAGTTCCTGTGACATGGGACACGGGAGTTTTTCGGGGTGGTCGAAAAGGGAGGGTTCTTTCCCGGTTCCGACCCACCGGGAAAGGCACCCGAACGGCGCGTCCCCACCTACTCCTGTCCGCTGTCCGCCCGTCCCGTCCGCCGTCTGCCCTTTCCCACCGCTATCCGCCCATCCCATCCAGTTCCGGCTCGTCCGGGGAGCCCTCCTCCTCGCCCTCGACGAACCGCGTCGACTCCGGGAAGCGCCGGGACAGCAGGACGGTCGCCAGCGCCGCGGCCACCCCGAACCCGGCCACCGCCGTCACCGTCCAGTCCAGCCCGAACAGCTCCCACAGCCACCCGAACGACAGCACGGTCAGCATCCTGACCGCGTTGCCCACCATCCCCAGCATCGCGGACATGGTGCTGCGGTTGGCGTCGGAGAACATCGTCTGCTGCCACACGTGCGACAGCACCACGGCCAAGCCGAGCAGGAACTCCGCCGCCGCCAGCCCCACCACCAACGGCACGGCCCCGTGCGCCGCCAGCACCAGGGGCAGGCTCGAGGAGGCCGCGAAGACGGGTCCCCACACATGGGGCCGGTCGCGCCCCACGAACCGCGAACACGCCGAACCCGCCGCCATGGCCGCCATCATCACCAGCAGCACCAGGCCGTTGAGCCGCACGTCCGCGCCGTGCTCGGCCGCGAGCATCGGCTGCCAGGAGAGCACGAGGGCGGCCAGCCCCGAGACCGACGCCGCCGTCAGGGCCACCAGCGGCACGAAACGCCTGCTCACCACCAGTACGGCCGACTCTCGGACGATCGCGGTGAGCGGACGCCCCGGTTGGCCGGGGGAGCGGGGAAAGCACACCGGCGCCAGCAGCGCCAGCGCCACCAGCACCACGCCGCTCGCGAGTATCAGGGCGTCCGCGGACAGCCAGGCGCCCGCCACCATCACCGAGGCCGCCCCCAGCACCGCGCCGCTGTTCCCCGCCACCTGGACGAACCGCACCGTCCGCGCGATCCGCGCCGGGCGGTCGCGGTCACCGATCCGGTTGACCACGAGCGCGACCAGCGTCCCCGACTGGAGGTGGAAGCCGACCGCCCACAGGTACATGGACGCGAGCGTCAGCGCGAGCCCGTCCGCGTACCCCATCAGCACGAAGCCCGCGCCCCACACGGCGAGTCCCACCGCCAGCAGCCTGCGGTGGCCGTAGCGGTCACCGAGCGCACCGCTGGGGGCCTCCACCAGCAGGGCCACCAGGTTCGTGGAGCCGAGCATCAACCCCAGCAGCCACGGATCCGCCCCGCGTCCCAGCAGGACCGTGACGAAAACCGCGCCGAAAAGGAAATCGGCCGAAGCGCCGAGAAGGGCGAACGAGGTGTAGCGCAGGAACAATGACGATTCGGCGGTTCTCTCCACGGGCATGGGCGTTTTCCTGGTCGAGGAACGTCGCGGCTCCGATGAGCCCCGTGGTTACGGGGAATTCGCGGTTCCGGAGGGAAATTCCGCCCAAGCTAGCACGCGCGTCCCGGAGCGGCCACGGCTTTTCCCGAACCCGGCGGTGACGCGGCGGCCGACTGGTTTTCCCGAGCCCGGCGACAGCGCGGCGGCCGTTCGAATTCCCCGCTCCCCGCTCCCCGCGGCGGCGGACTCCCCGAGCCCGACGGCGACGCGGCGGCCGATCGCCGCACGAGGCGGCCCCCGGAGACGCCAGCCCGCGCCCCGGTGACCTGGAACGACGTTTTGTGTGAAGTGCGGCGTTTCGGTGTGCATGACCGGGCGGGGCCGGGGTAGTCGCGGTGCCAACCGAGCAACAGGCCGACTCCAAGGAGGCTTGGCGATGCAGTCACACGAGGGAAGAGGCGGACTCGGGGATACGGGCGGCCGCCTGACCGACACCGCTCGCGGGGCGGCGGGCGAAGTCGCCTCCACGGCGGGGGACCAGGCGCGCTCCCTGGCGGACGAGGCCCGGTCCGAGGCCCGACACGTCGCCGACGACGTCCAGACCCGCCTGCGTGAGGAAGTCCAGGAACAGACCCAGCGCACGTCGCAGAACCTGCGCCAGTGGTCCGAGGAACTGTCGTCCATGGCGGACAGCGGGGAGCAGGGATCCCCGGTGAGCGGTGCCGTGCGTCAGATCGCCCACAGCGGCCGCGGGGCCGCCGACTTCCTGGACGAACGCGGAATGGAAGGTCTGGTGGAGGAGGCCAGGAGCTTCGCGCGCCGCAGGCCCGTCGCCTTCCTGGCCGGTGCCGCCATCGCCGGGTTCGCGCTCGGGCGCGTCCTCAAGGCCTCGTCCGACATCTCCGCGGGCAGGGAAGGGGTCGGTGACAGCCGTCCCGAGGCGCTCCCCGCCGGTGAGCGGGTCCGTCCGCCCGCACCGCGCCTGAGCGAGACCGACCAGGACGAGGGGAGCGCGTCCTCCCGTCCGCCCGTCACACCCCGGCCGGAGGACATCGGTCCGCCACCGCCGGATCCGGGGCCGCGGGGACGCACGTTCTGAGGGGGCTGACATGGCGACCATTCCCGGAGCACGGCGGGAGACGGGCGAGGAGGAGCAGTCCTTCTCCGAACTCCTCGGCGCGGTGACCGGAGACCTACAGACGCTGTTCCGCCAGGAACTCGCGCTGGCCAAGGCCGAGATGCGCGAGGAGGCGGTCAAGACCGGCAAGGCCGCAGGCCTGCTGAGCGGGGCCGCGGTGGCCGGATACCTGGCCCTGCTGCTGCTCAGCCTCGCGGTGATGTTCGGCCTGGCGGAGCTCATCGGCCTGGGCTGGGCCGCGCTGGTCGTCGCGGTGGTGTGGGCGATCGTCGGCGCTGCCTTGGCCGTCGTGGGCCGCAACCGCATGCGCGAGGTCTCTCCGAAACCGGAACGCACCATCGAGACCCTCAAGGAGGACGCGCAATGGGCGAAACACCCGACCAGATAAGGCAGGACATCGAGCGGACCCGCTCGGAGCTGACCCACGACACCGACCGCCTGGTGGACCACGCCAACCCGCGCAACGTCGTGCACCGGCGCACCCGCAAGGTCCGGCACGGGACGCGGGACCTGAAGGACCGGGTCATGGGTTCGGCCCTCTCGTCCGGAGAGGCGGCCGAGGGGATCCGGCACACCACCGACCAGGCGGTCGGCATGGCGAAGTCACTGCCGGAGCGGGCCGTGCACCAGACCCAGGGCAACCCCATCGCCGCGGGGCTGATCGCCTTCGGGGCCGGTCTCCTGGCCGCGTCCGTCCTCTCCGAGAGCCGTGCGGAGCAGCGCGCGGCCCGCCGGGTGGGCGAGCACGCCGACGCGATCGAACCGGCCCGCCAGGCGGTCGCGGAGTCGGCCGCCCACGTGAAGGAGCAGGCGGTGGAGTCCGCGCGGACCGCGGGGGAGCACCTCAAGGGCAGCGCCTCGGAGGCCGCGCAGACCACGGGCGAGCAGGCCCGCCACGAGGCCATGTCCGCGAAGGACGAGATGCGCGGTTCCTGAGTCCCACCCCGGCCCGGAGGAACGCCTCCGGGCCGGGACGCCGCCCGGGTGTGTCCGCGCGGCGGGGAAGCGCGGCGGGGCGAGGGGCCGAGGGCCCTTCGCCCCGCCTCCTCCAGGGCCCCGGTCCCCGGGACCGGTGAGGAAAGGAGCGGGAAGATGGTGGGACGCGACTCCTCGGACGCCTACGACGGCCGTTCCTCTCCGGAGGAGGCCGAGAAACCGACCGACATGTCGGCGTCGTCGTGGTGGGCGTCGCTGCGCCGGACCGTCGGCGAGTTCAAGGAGGACGCGCTGGCCGACCTGGCCGCCGGACTCACCTACTACGCGATCCTGTCGCTCTTCCCGGCACTGCTCGTGCTGGTGTCGCTGCTCGGCCTGGCGGGGCCCTCCGCGACACGGACCCTGACCGAGAACATCTCCGCCACCATGCCCGCCGACGCCGCGGGGCTGGTGACGACGGCCATCGAGAACCTCCAGGGCAACCAGGCGGCCGCGGGCGTGTTCGGCCTGGTCAGCCTGGCGATCGCCCTGTGGTCGGCCTCCGGCTACATCGCGGCCTTCATGCGCGCCTCCAACGTCGTCTACGACGTGCCCGAGGGGCGCCCCATCTGGAAGACGCTGCCGATCCGCGTCGGCGTCACCCTGCTGATGGTCGTCCTGCTGTCCCTGACCGTGGTCGGCGTCGCCCTCACCGGCAGCGCCGCGGCCTGGGTCGGGCAGCTGCTGGGCCTGGGCTCGACCGTGGTGACGGTGTGGAACATCGCGAAGTGGCCGGTGCTGCTGCTCATCGTGGTGTTCATGATCGCGCTCCTGTACTGGGCCTCGCCCAACGCCAAGCGCGGGTTCCGCTGGGTCAGCCCGGGGAGCGTGCTGGCGGTCGTGATCTGGCTGCTCGCCTCGGCCGCCTTCGCCTTCTACGTGGCCAACTTCGCGTCCTACGACAGGACCTACGGGACGATGGCGACGGTGATCGTCTTCCTGGTGTGGCTGTGGATCACCAACATCGCGATCCTGCTCGGCGAGGAGTTCAACGCCGAGATCGAACGCGGACGCGCCATCTCCGGCGGCCAGCCGGTGGACGAGGAGCCCTACGTCGACATGCGCGACGTTCCCAAGAAGAAGCACCGGGCCCACCACGAGCAGGAGTGAGGGACCCGGGCCGCGGCGACGGGCGCGCCCCCTCAGCGTGATCTTGTACTCATAGCGAGTCTGGGCCGTCGAACCTCGCTACAGGTACAAGATCATCCCAGGTCAGAGCCCCATGCTTCACGCTGATAACAGACCCGGCCAGCTCACTAACCCAGGGTCTCGGCGAGGGCGGCGGCCAGGACCGGCACGCTCGGATGCCGGTCCCCGCGCGGCCACACCAGGCCGAGGGAGGACTCCGGCAGGCCGTTGACCGGGACGAGGACGAGTTCGTCCCGGTCGGCGTGGTCCGCCACGTCCCCGCTCAGCAGCATGGCCCCCCGTCCCGCCGCGACCTGGGAGAACCCCTCCCGCAGGGTGTCCACGCCGGTCTCGTGGTGGATGGTCCTGCCCAGAGGGGTGAGGGTGGGGGCGTGGACGCGCAGCCAGTGGTCGGGGGTCCGCCGGACCGGGATGAGCGAGACCCGGGCCATGTCCTCGACCCCGACGCCGGGGCGCGAGGCGAGGGGATGGTCGGCGGGCAGCGCGAGCCGCTGCGGCTGCCGGGAGAAGACCGCCCCCACGACCAGGTCGCGTTCGCGCACCGGCAGCAGGACGACGGCGGCGTCGACCTCACCCTCGCGCAGCGGACTGAACGGGTCCGAGTGCGCCGTCTCCACGATCCGCACCCGCGTGCCGGGCTCGCGCTCCTCGAATGCGCGCACCGCCTCGGCCACCGGGCCGTGCACCCTTCCCCGGAATCCGAGGCGGACCAGGGACGGCCCGCCGTGGGCGCGGTCGCGCGCGCCGTCCACCACCGCCGCCAGGTTCTGGTAGGCGGGCCGCAGGGCGTCGAGGAACTCCTCGCCGAACGGGGTGAGGCACAGGCGCGGGCCCGCGCGGTCCAGGAGAGGGGCGCCGATCCGGTCCTCCAGGGCGCGCAGCAGCCGGTCCACCGTGTCCGCGGGCACACCCAGCCGCACCGCGGCGTGTCCGGGGTGCAGCTCCTCGGTCAGGACGAGGAAGCACTCCAGCTCCCGGATCTCGATACCCCGCAACCGGTCCGTCCCCCCTCGTGTCCGCCGACATGGCGCGCGCCGCCCCCGACACGCGTCGGGCCGGCGAGCATCCCTCATAGAAGCACGGGACGCGTCCCGCCCGGTCGACCGGCTCTCGTGTGGCGAAGGGGCGCGGCGAAAGGCGGACCCGCGCGGTGCTCGGTCCGTGGGGTTGTGCGCGTGTATGACACCCCTCGGTCCGGGGCGTCACGGCCGCCGCTGGGACCCGTGGGCCCGGGCGGCCCCCTCCTCCCGACGGGCCGGGTACGGCCACCGGATACGCTCGGCGCGACAGCGACTTCCGGGAGGAACCACCATGTCAGCGACCGCCGTCGTCACCGGAGCCAGCAGCGGGATCGGGGCCGCCACCGCGCGCGGCCTCGCCGAGGAGGGCTACGACGTGGTCCTGGTCGCCCGCCGCGCCGACCGGATCGAGGCGCTGGCGAAGGAACTGGCCGAGGAGGGCCGCGGCGCCCGCGCCCACGTCCTCGACGTCACCGACAGGGCTGCCGTCGACGCCTTCGCCGACTCCCTGTCCTCGTGCGAGGTCCTGGTCAACAACGCGGGCGGCGCCATCGGCACCGAGACCGTCGCCGAGGCCGCCCCCGCCGACTGGCGCGCCATGTACGAGGTCAACGTCATCGGCGTGCTCAACATGACCCAGGCCCTGCTGCCCAAGCTGATCGCCAGCGGGGACGGCACCGTGCTGGTCGTCTCCTCCACGGCGGGCCACGTGGCCTACGAGGGCGGCGGCGGGTACGTGGCCGCCAAGCACGGCGCGCACTCCCTGGCCGCCACGCTGCGCCTGGAGCTGTGCGGGGAGCCGGTGCGCGTGCTGGAGGTCGCGCCGGGCATGGTCAGGACCGAGGAGTTCGCCCTCAACCGGATGCGCGGGGACTCCGGCGCCGCCGACGCCGTCTACGCCGGTGTGCCCGACCCGCTGACCGCCGGGGACGTCGCCGACACCATCGTGTGGGCGGTCACGCGGCCCCCGCACGTGAACATCGACCTGCTCGTGGTGCGCCCGCGCGCGCAGGCCGCCCAGCACAAGGTCCACCGCGTCGCGCGGGGAGAGGCATAGGGGCAGCCCTTCGGCCCGGCCCCACGGGGCTCAGGCCTCCGCGCCGCCGGACGCGCACTCGGCGCAGTCGCAGTAGTTCGTCGTGGACATGGAACGGCACCGGGTGCAGATCTGCCGCTTCGCCCCGGGGGGATCGTGCTTCCAGTCGTGCTGCCCCCGCCTGCAGATCCCCGAGGGGCCGATGACGGTGTCGTCACGTGAGTTGTCCATGGCAGCAAGGTAGCCCCGGCCGACCCCGAAGACCAGGGTCGGGCGGCCCCGTGCCCCGTCGGGGCCGCCCCCCGTCCGGGGGACGGCCCGTGTCCGGGCGGGGGCCGGGCGGGGGCCGGGCGGAGCCCGGATCAGGCGTCGAGTTCCCGGGACAGCATCTCCACCAGCTCGTCCAGGACCTTGTCCGCGTTCTCCTGCTCCTCGCAGGACAGGGTGACCGTCTCGCCGTGTTTGACGCCCAGCGCCATCACCGCGAGCACGCTGCGCGCGTCCACGGGGTCCTGGCCCTCACGGGCGACCTTGACGGGCAGGCCGGAGCCGTTGACGGCCTGGACGAACAGGCTGGCGGGGCGGGCGTGCAGGCCGAGCTGGGAGGCGATGGCCACGGTGCGCTGGGGCATGTCAGTCCTAGGGAAGTCGTCGGGAGATCGTCGGGTGGGCGGGGAGGCCCGGGTCAGAGCGTGTCGACCGGCCACTGCGGGTCGGGGTCGGCCACCGCGGTGATCGCGTCGGCGGCCACGTCGTCGGGGGAGGGGACGGTGGTTCCGGGCAGGGAGACCGCGGCCGTCCCCCACGCCACGGCGTGCCGCAGCCGGTCCTCGGGGGAGCCGTCCGTGCCCAGGAACCCGGCCAGGGAGCAGTCGCCCGCGCCCACCGTGCTGCGCGTGCGGACCCGGGGCCCGCGCGCCCACCAGGTGTGCTCGGGATCCACGAGTATCGCACCGTGGCCCCCCAGTGTCACCAGGGCGGAGCCGTTGCCCCACCCCAGGACCTCGCGGGCGGCCTCGGTGACCGCGCCCACGGTGGGCAGTTCCCGGCCGATCAGCTCGGCCAGCTCCTCGTGGTTGGGCTTGAGCAGGGACACCGACCCCGCGCGGGCCGCCGCCTCCAGGGGTTTGCCGGAGGTGTCCAGGGCCAGCGGGACCCCGTGGGAGGCGGCCAGTTCGGCGACGCGCACGTACAGGTCGTCGGGGGTGCCGGAGGGAAGGCTGCCGCTGGCCACCACCCACACGGGTCCCCGGTCCAGCTCGCCCTCCAGGGCGGCGAGCAGGGCGTCGGTCTCCTCGGGGGAGAGCACGGGGCCGGGTGCGTTGAGCTTGGTGGTGGTGCCGTCGTCCTCGGTGACGGCGATGTTGCCCCGGGTCTCGCCCTCGATGGGGACGGCGACGCAGGGCAGGTCCCCGAGCAGTGTGGTCAGTTCGGCGCCTCCGCCGCCGCCCACGGGTAGGACCGCCGTGGTGGGCACGCCGGCGCGGCGTAGCGCGCGGGAGACGTTGACGCCCTTGCCGCCCGCCTGCGCGCGGGTGGAGCCCACGCGCAGGACCTCACCGCGGGTCAGGTGGCTGACCTCCAGGGTGTGGTCCACGCTCGGGTTGGGGGTGAGGGTCAGGATCATGGGTGCTCTTTTCGAGGTGGCTGCGCCCGGCCCGGTCCGGATGTGGGACTACCTTTGATTATGTGTGTTTATCTGCGTGTGTCAATGCTGTTGTGTCCTGGTTTCCGGTTCTGGCCACTGTCGGTCACGGGTGGAGGAGGCTCGCGTCACCGGTGTCCGGGTGCGCGGGTGCAGTGGAGGGAGAGGAAACGCTCCTGGTGGGTTCGGGCGGAGCAAGGGGCTTCGCGTCGAGCGGTGTTGCTGGGATATTGGTTCAAGGTACCTCTTGTGTGTCCCAGGCAACACCACTAAACTCACAGAAAACCACACCGAAACACAGGTGATCCAACATGTACGCGGAAGAGCGCCAGAAGGCGATCCTCGAACGCGCCCGGCGGGACGGCCGGGTCGACGTCACGGGGCTTGCCGCGGAGTTCGACGTCACCTACGAGACCATCCGGCGCGACCTCACGGCACTCGAACGCCACGGGGTCCTGCGCAGGGTCCACGGTGGCGCGATCCCCGTCGAGCGGCTGGGCTTCGAGCCCGCCCTCAACGTGCGCGACTCCGTCATGACGCAGGAGAAGGAGCGGATCGCCAAGGCGGCCCTGGCCGAACTCCCCGAGGAGGGCGCCATCCTGCTCGACGCCGGTTCCACCACCGGACGCCTCGCCGAGCAGCTGCCCTCCGACCGCGAACTCACCGTCGTCACCAACTCCCTGTCCATCGCCCTCACACTCGCCCCACGCACCCACATCAACCTCATGCTGCTCGGCGGACGCCTGCGCACCCGCACCCAGGCCACCGTCGACGCCTGGGCGCTGCGCTCCCTCGCCGAGTCCTACGTCGACGTCGCCTTCATGGCGGCCAACGGCATCTCCACCGAACGCGGGCTCACCACCCCCGACCCCGCTGAGGCGGAGGTCAAACGGACCATGATCGCCTCGGCCCGCCGCTGCGTCCTGCTCGCCGACCACACCAAGGTCGGCAACGACCACTTCGCCCGTTTCGCCGCGGTCGAGGACCTCGACCTGGTCATCACCGACACCGGTCTCGCCAGCGGTCTCGCCGACGAACTGGAGGCCGCCGGACCCCGGGTCCAGGTGGTCTGACCAGAGCGGGACACCGAGCGGGGCGGTTCCACCGTCCGGGACCGCCCCGCCCGGACGCCCCGCGCCCACCCACTTCCCCTCCCCATCTCATCGGCGGGCTGCCCGCCCGTCGCACCTCCCAGGAGGTCCCCCATGACCACACAACAGCAGAGCACGGACAGACTCGCCTCGGTGCGCTCCGGAGTACAGCGCTTCGGAGGCTTCCTGTCGAGCATGGTGATGCCCAACATCGGCGCGTTCATCGCCTGGGGCCTCATCACCGCCCTGTTCATCCCCGACGGGTGGTGGCCCAACGAGCAGATGGCCGGGCTCGTCGACCCGATGATCAAGTACCTGCTGCCGCTGCTGATCGCCTACACCGGCGGCGCGCTGGTGCACGACAGGCGCGGTGGCGTGGTCGGCGCGGCCGCGACCATGGGCGTGATCGTCTCCGCGGACATCCCGATGTTCCTGGGCGCGATGTTCATGGGGCCGTTCGCGGCCTACCTCATGAAGCACTTCGACCGGGTCGTCCAGCCGCGCATCAAGGCCGGCTTCGAGATGCTGGTCAACAACTTCAGCGCCGGCATCCTCGCGGCGCTCCTGGCGGCCCTGGGCGTCTACGCGGTCGGCCCGGTGGTGGAGCGCATCGCCGAGGGCCTGGGCGCGGGCGTGCAGTTCCTCATCGACCTGAGCCTGCTGCCGCTGGTCTCGGTCATCGTCGAACCCGCCAAGGTGCTGTTCCTCAACAACGCCATCAACCACGGCGTCTTCACCCCGCTGGGCACGGCCCGCGCGCTCGCCGACGGCCGCGCCATCGAGTTCCTCATCGAGTCGAACCCCGGACCGGGCCTGGGCATCCTGCTGGCCCTGATGTTCTTCGGCTCCAAGGTCAGCCGCGCCACCGCGTCCGGAGCCGCCGTCATCCACTTCTTCGGCGGGATCCACGAGATCTACTTCCCGTACATCCTCGCCCAGCCCAAGCTGATCCTCGCCGCGATCGGCGGCGGCATGTCCGGCGTCGCGACCTTCATGATCCTGGACGCCGGGCTCATCTCCGCCGCCTCCCCCGGCAGCATCATCGCGATCATGGCGGTCACCCCGCCGGGGGGCCACCTGTCGGTCCTGGCCGGGGTCGTCGCCGCCACCATCGTCTCCTTCGTCATCGCCTCGTTCCTGCTCGGCTTCGGCCGGTCCGAGCGCAAGGTCGAGCGTGAGGAGAAAGCCCAGCAGGAAGCCGCCCAGAACCAGGAGAACAGCTGATGAGCAGTATCGAGGGCTCCGCCATCAAGAAGGTCGTCGTCGCCTGCGACGCGGGCATGGGCAGCAGCGTCCTGCTCACCTCGCAGCTGAGCAAGACCCTGTCCCCGCACGGCGTGACCGTCGAGCACTCCCCGGTCGACCGGATCCCCGAGGGCGCCGACGTGGTCCTGTGCCACACCGGGCTGGTCGACCGGGCCCGGACCCGGGTACCCGGCACCGTCGTGATCAGTTTCCAGATGTTCCTGGGCGACCCGGCGTTCGCCCGCCTGGAGCAGGCCGTGAAGAACGGGAGCACCCTTGCCGAGTGATCTGGCGCTGACCGAGGAGGCCGTGCGGCTGGGCCGCCAGGCCGCCGACCGCGCCGACGCCATCGACCAGTGCGGCGCCCTGCTCGTCGAACTGGGCGCCGTCGAACCCGGCTACGTGCCCGCCATGCACGAGCGGGAGGCCTCCATCCCCACCTTCGTCGGCGAGGGCGTGGCCATCCCGCACGGCACGGACGCCTCGCGGTCCCTGGTCAAGCGCACCGCGCTGGCCGTGGTCCAGTTCCCCGGCGGGGTCGACTGGGGCGGTCCCACCGTCCACGTGGCCATCGGCATCGCCGCCTCCGGAGACGAGCACCTGGGTGTGCTGTCCTCGCTGGCGGGGATCCTCACCGACCCGGAGAAGGCGGCGCGCCTGCGCTCCGCCAGCACTCCGTCCGACGTCGTCGACCTGCTCGGCCCCGTGCAGGACGGCTGAGCCCAACCGAACCACCCGCCGGTCCCCTGCCCCAGGGCCGGCGGGCCCACCAGAAAGGCCCGAACATGCTCGTCGCCCGCTTCTACGCCCCCGGTGACATCCGACTGGAGCAGGCCCCCGAGCCGACCGCCGGACCCGGACAGCTCAAGATCGCCGTCGTCAACTGCTCCACGTGCGGCACGGACGTGAAGATCTCCCGGCACGGACACCACCACATCCGTCCGCCCCGCGTGATCGGCCACGAGATCGCCGGGCGGATCGTCGAGGTGGGCGAGGGCGTCACCGGCTGGGCCGAGGGCGACCGCGTCCAGGTCATCGCCGCCATCCCCTGCGGCACCTGCGCGGAGTGCTCCGACGGCCGTTTCACCGTGTGCTCGCGCCAGGAGTCCATGGGCTACCACTACGACGGCGGCTTCGCCGAGTACATGATCATCCCCGAGTCGGTCCTGGCCGTGGACGGGGTCAACCGCGTCCCCGAGAACATCGACCTGGCCGAGGCCTCCGTCGCCGAGCCGCTGGCGTGCGTGCTCAACGGCCAGGAGATCGCCGGGGTCGGCGAGGGCGACACGGTCGTGGTCATGGGCGCCGGGCCGATCGGCTGCCTGCACGTGCGGCTGGCCCGGGCGCGCGGCGCCGCGAAGGTCTACCTGGTGGACATCAACCGGGGCCGCCTGGACATGTCCGCCGACATCGTCCGGCCCGACGCCGCGGTCTGCGGCGCCGAGACCGACGCCGTGGAGGAGGTGCTCCGCCTGACCGACGGCCGGGGCGCCGACGTGGTCATCACCGCCGCCGCCTCCGGGCGCGCCCAGGAGGACGCGCTGCGCATGGTCTCGCGCAGCGGCCGGATCAGCTTCTTCGGCGGCCTGCCCAAGGACGCGCCGATCATCCAGTTGGACTCCAACGCCGTGCACTACCGGGAGATCTCGATCTTCGGCGCCAACGGCTCCAGCCCCGAGCACAACCGCCGCGCCCTGGAGCTGATCTCCTCCGGCGCCGTGCCGGTGGCCGACCTGATCACCGAGCGGATGTCCCTGTCCGACGTGCACAAGGCCATCGAGACGGTGGCCTCGGGCACCGCGATCAAGGTGACCATCCAGCCGTAACGCGCGTGCGCGAAGGCGGTACCGTCGCCGCCCCGGTGCGGCGACGGTATCCGTCCGCCCGGGGCGGCGGCGTTCCCAGGACGTGCGGGCGCGGTCGCGCCCCCGTCCTCCCGGGTTTTCCACAGGGGCTTCCGCCGCCCGCCCGCCCGGGGTTTCCTGGATACGGGAGTCCTCCCACGGCCGTTCCCGGCCGTGGTCCCTCCCTCTGGCCCTTTCCGACGTACGGAGCGACCATGGCGAAGACCGAACCCCTCCCCGCCGCAGCCGGTGACACCCGGCTGACGGGTATCCCCGCCAGCCCGGGGGCCGCCGTCGGCCCGGTGGCGCGGATGGCCCCACCGCCGTCCCTGCCCGACCAGCGGCCCACCGTCGTCGACGCGGGGGAGGAGGCCGCCCGGGCGCGTCTGGCCCTGGAACAGGTGGCCGACCTGCTCGACAGCCAGGCCGCCGACCTCCAGGGCGACGCGGCGGCCGTGCTGAGCGCCCAGGCGCTCATGGCCCGCGATCCCGAGCTCGCGCGCCGCGCCGCGGAGCGCACCGAGGCCGGGGACCCCGCGGTGTGGGCCGTCCACGCGGCCTGCGGCGCCTACCAGGAGCTGCTCCAGGCGGCGGGGGGCTACCTCGCCGAACGCGCCGCCGACCTCGCCGACATCCGGGACCGCGCGACCGCCGTGCTCCTGGGGCTGCCGATGCCCGGGCTGCCGGACCCCGGCGTCCCCCACGTGCTGGTCGCCGACGACCTCGCGCCCGCCGACACCGTCCAGCTCGACGTCGAGCGGGTGCTCGCCATCGTCACGCGTTACGGCGGGCCCACCAGCCACACGGTCATCCTGGCCCGGTCGCTCGGCATCCCGGCCGTGGTCGGCTGCGCGGGGGCCGCCGAACTGCGGGACGCGACGCCGGTGGCGGTGGACGGTGACGCCGGGACGGTCGAGGTCGAGCCCGACGAGGGGCTCGCCGAGCGGATGCGCGAGCGCGCCGAACGGCGACGCGCCCTGCTGGCCGGAGCCACCGGCCCGGGCCGGACCGCCGACGACGTCCCGGTCGCGCTGCTGCTCAACGTCGGCGAGGGCGATCCCCGCAAGGCCGGTGCCCACGACAGCGAGGGCGTGGGGCTGCTGCGCACCGAGTTCCTCTTCCTGGAGCGCTCCGACCCGCCCACCGTCGAGGAGCAGACCGCCTCCTACACGGCCCTGTTCCAGGCGTTCGCCGGGCGCACGGTCACGGTGCGGACCCTGGACGCGGGCTCGGACAAGCCCCTGGCCTTCGCGCGGACCGGCCACGAGGACAACCCCGCGCTCGGCGTACGGGGCTTTCGGACCACGCGGGTGCACCCCGACCTGATCACCGACCAGCTCACGGCCATCGCCGCCGCCTGCCGGGAGACCTCCGCCAAGGTCCGGGTGATGGCGCCGATGGTGTCCACGCCCGACGAGGCGGCGGAGTTCGTCTCCCTCGCCCGCGAGGCCGGGCTCGACCAGGTCGGCGTGATGATCGAGGTGCCCGGCGCGGCGCTGCTCGCCGACCGCCTGCTGCCTCGGGTGGACTTCGTGTCGATCGGCACCAACGACCTGGCGCAGTACACCATGGCCACCGACCGGACCCTCGGCGCGCTGCCCGACCTGCTCGACCCCTGGCAGCCCGCGCTGCTCCACCTGGTGGGCACCGTGGGCGGCGCGGGGGAGCGGTCGGGACGTCCGGTGGGGGTGTGCGGCGAGGCCGCCGCCGACCCGCTGCTGGCCCTGGTGCTGGTGGGCCTGGGCGCGACCAGCCTGTCGATGTCCGCGCCCGCGCTGCCCGCCGTGCGCCACGCGCTGGCCCTGCACACCCACAGCGACTGCCGCAGACTGGCCGACCTGGCGGTCGCCGCCTCCAGCGCCGAACAGGCACGGGAGGCGGTCAGGGCCGCCGCCCACCCGGAGGCGGTCGACCGCTGACGCCCACCCGGGCACGCCGTGCGCCCTCCCCCCGCACCTTGGGGATGCGGGAGGGCGCACGGCCCCGGGGCATAGGGTTCCGTGCAAACGGGACAGGAGCACAGTCGGCGACCTCGACGCCAACACACCGGATCCGCGAACAGGGGCGGCTGGGACGGTCGGCAATCCAGCGAAAGCCGCTCCCTGGCCGTCTTGCGAGGGCTAGGGTGTTCACCCTCGACAGCGCATGGATAATGAAGGATCCTGAAGAGGATGGTGTGTTGGGCTACTGGAGAAAGCACCCCAGGAAGGAAGGCCAGGACGCGCTACAGGAGATCCACCAACTGGGTTGGCGGATCGAGGATCCTCCTACCTACTACACGATCAAGTGTCCATGCGGAGATCACCAGCGTCAGGTTCACCTCACTCCATCGAACCCGAACTACTGGAAACAAGCAGTGCGTTACGTGAAGAGAGTGTGCCAACCTGAGGCCGAGGAGGATTCGTGAGCGACATCCAGAACGCCACCCAGCTCTCCCTCCAGTTCGTACTGATCATGGCGCCGGGCAGTGACTCCAGTGACGTGCACGCTCATGGTGAGCGAGTGATGCAGGAGCTGCTCAAGCTGGAACGGTGCAACGAGGACTTCACCGACTCCACAGTGAGCACCGACGCCGCACGGAAAACCATCACGGTAGAGCTTCTGGTGTTCGGTAAGTCCGACACCAACGCAGTCCTCGCAAGAGCACTCGACGTCATCAGGACGGCGGCTCATGCGGCTGGGGGTGCCACGCCGAACTGGCCGTCAGTGAGTGAGCAGCCAGAGCGTGTGAACATGGAGAAGGCACACGATCTGGTGGGTACCTGACCGACCGTTCTGTTGGGACGTTTGAAGGCCTCCACATGCTGTGGGGGCCTTTCTCGTGCCTTCTGTGTAACCGGCGGCCAGGAGCCGGGAACGTAGAATCGGCACATGTTCGGCAGAGTCCGGCGTTGGTCGCGGCGGCACACAACCCTCGTCGACGCGATCCAGGCTGCCCCGCTCCTGCTGCTGTGCCTGATGGCGAGCCTCAACCACGCCGACCCGGACTCCTCCGGCGGCGTCCCCCTGCCCGCCTACCTCGCCGTCACGCTCGCGCTCGTACTGCCGCTGGCGCTGCGGCGCAGGTACCCGCTGGCCGTGTTCGCGCTCCTCGCCGTGGTGGCGCTCCTGCACCTGACCTTCGGCTTCGGCCTGGTCCTGGCCGACTTCGCCGTCCTCATCGCCATGTACACGGTGGCCGCGCACTGTTGGTTCAGGTGGGCGCTGGCCGCGCTGGCCATCGCCGAGGTCGGCCTGGTGCTGATGCTCGCGAGCTTGCCCCACGCTGACTGGGGCGACTGGAACGTGTTCGTCGTCTACACGTTCCTCATCATGCTCCTGTGGGTCACCGGCCTCTACACGAGCGTCCGCCGCAGCTACCTCGTCGGCCTGGAGGAGCGCGCGGAGTGGCTCGAACGCGAGCGTGACGCCCGAGCCCGGGCGGCGATCGCCGAGGAGCGGGCGCGCATCGCCCGCGAACTGCACGACGTGGTGGCCCACAACGTGAGCGTGATGGTGGTGCAGGCCGACGGCGCCGCGTTCGCGATCGACTCCGACCCGGCGCGGGCCAAGGGAGCGCTGGAGACCATCTCGGAGACCGGCCGGACGGCCCTGACCGAGATGCGCGGCATGCTCGGGGTGCTCCGCGACGGCGAACCCGGGGAGGAGTACGCGCCGCGGCCCGGCGTCGAGCGGCTGGAACAGCTGTTCGCGCGGGTGCGCCGCGCAGGACTGCCCGTGGAGTCCACCGTGGAGGGCCAGGCGCGACAGCTGTCGGCGGGGGTGGACCTCGCCGTCTACCGGGTGGTGCAGGAGTCGCTGACCAACACCCTCAAGCACGCCGGTCCGGAGGTCAGGCGCGTTCGGGTACGGCTGCGCTACGGGGACGACACCCTGGAGGTGCGGGTCCTCGACGACGGGCGCGGCGCGTCCGCGCCGGAGGCCGCACGCCCCGGGCGGGGACACGGCCAGATCGGCATGCGCGAGAGGGTGTCGGTGTACGGCGGCTCCGTACGGGCGGGACCGTGCGCGGGCGGAGGCTACGAGGTGGTGGCGCGGCTGCCGTTGCGGCCGGTCACCGCGTGAGCGATTCGAGGAGGGAGCACACCTGTGGGCACACCGGACGGCGGCGCGGGAGGCGTCGGCACGGGAGTGGGGGCGGGAGGCGTCGGCAGGACGGACGCCGTACGCGTCGTGCTCGTCGATGACCAGGAGCTGGTTCGCACGGGCTTTCGCATGGTCCTCGACGCGCAGCCCGACATCGAGGTGGTGGGCGAGGCCGGTGACGGCGACACCGCGCTGGAACTGCTGCGGACCCTGACCGCCGACGTCGCCCTCGTGGACGTCCGGATGCCGCGCATGGACGGCGTGGAGGCGACGCGCCGCATCCGCGCCGCGGGCGGCGGACCGCGGGTGCTGATCCTGACCACCTTCGACCTCGACGAGTACGCCTACGCGGCGTTGAAGGCCGGAGCGAGCGGGTTCCTGCTCAAGGACGCCCGCCCGCCGGACCTGCTGTCGGCGATCCGCTCCGTCCACTCCGGTGACGCGGTGGTCGCCCCCAGCACGACGCGGCGGCTGCTCGACCGCTTCGTCGGCCACCTGCGCGCCGACGACGAGGTCCCGCCCGCCCCCGAGTCCCTCGACGTGCTGACCCCGCGCGAGCGCGAGGTGCTCGCGGTGGTGGCCCGCGGGCTGTCCAACACCGAGATCGCCGAGCTGCTGCACGTGTCCGAGGCCACGGTCAAGACCCACGTGGGGCGGATCCTGACCAAGCTCGACCTGCGCGACCGCGTGCAGGCGGTGGTGCTCGCCTACGAGACCGGCCTGGTGGGCGTCCGCGGGGCCTGAAGCGTTCCGGGTCCCCCGCGCCGCTGCGCGGGAGCCGCTGACCGCGAACCCGGCGGGGACCGGGGCGTGGGGCCGGTGCCCCCGCCCTTCGGCGGGCCGCGCCTACCCCCTGAGTGGCAGAACGGGGCCCGGGTCATCCCGGAGGGGGACGCGCAAGGTCATCCTCCGGCCAGACGACCCGTGGCACCTCGGCGGACACGATGGATCCGTGCCTCCAATGATCACCACCCACGGCCTGAGTAAGAAGTACGGCGACCGCGCGGTCGTCGAGGACCTGGACCTGCACGTACCGGAAGGATGCGTGTACGGCTTCCTCGGCCCCAACGGGTCGGGAAAGTCAACCACCATGAAGATGCTCCTGTCGCTGGTACGCCCCACCACCGGCGAGATCCACGTCATGGGCCGCCCCATGCGGCGTTCCACGCGCCGCGAACTGCTGGGAAGCGTCGGTTCCCTCATTGAGTCCCCACCCGCGTACGCGCACCTCACCGGCGGGGAGAACATGCGCCTGGTGCGGCGGCTGCTGGACCTGAACGACGGCCAGGTGGCCCGGGCGGTGCGCACCGTACGCCTCCAGGGCCACCTCGACAAACGCGTCCGCGACTACTCACTGGGGATGAAGCAGCGGTTGGGCATCGCGATGGCGCTGGCCCGCGAGCCCCGGCTGCTGATCCTGGACGAGCCCACCAACGGCCTCGACCCCGCCGGTATCGACGAGATCCGACGCCTGCTCACGCAGCTGGCCGAACAAGGAACCACCGTGATGGTCTCCAGCCACCTGCTGGGCGAGATCGACCGGACGGCCTCCGTGCTCGGCATCCTCAGCAACGGCCGCATGCTCTTCCAGGGCACGCGGGACCAGTTGCTCGCGCGGTCCACCCCCGACGTGTTGGTCGAAACGACCGAACCCGGACGGGCGAGCGCACTCACCACCCGGTGGGGCGCGGTCCGCGACGGCGGCGCCGTGCGTCTGCCCGGACTCGACCGCGAGGCCACGGCCCGTGTGGTGGCCCACCTCGTCGGCGAACACGTGCCCGTCCACGGTGTGCGCCGCGAAGTCCAGTCCCTGGAGGACGTGTTCATGGACCTCACCGGAGGGCAGGGCCTGTGATCGTCCGTGCCGTGGCCAACGAGTTCGCCAAGATGCGCCGCCTGCGTGTGGCGCCCGTCGCGGGCGTCATGGTGGTCGGAGTGGTCGCGCTGTCGTGCTTCGCCGCGTTGGGCAACCCGGGGTTCCTGGAGTCGGTGGACGACCCCTCCGAGCATCCCTGGCGGTGGCTGCTCGGAGGCATGGCGCTGGCCGTGCCGCTGGTCTCGCCCATCCTGCTGGCGGTGCTGGCCAGCCGACAGGTGGACATCGAGCACCAGGGAAACGGCTGGCTGCTCTCCCAGACCTCGGGCCTGACACCCGGACACCTGTGCCGGGCCAAGTTCGCGGCCACCGGCGCGGTCGTGGCGGCGGCCACCCTGGCCCAGAGCGGCCTGGTGGTCGCGGTCGGCCTGGCGCTGGGCGTCACGGTGGCCCTTCCGGCCGGACAGTGGCTCGGCTACACCGCCGCGGCCGTGGTCGTGAACCTGGTGCTCCTCGCGTTCCACCTCCTCCTGTCGGCGCGCGTCGGCAACCAGCTCGTGGGACTGGGCGTCGGGGTGCTGGGCGTGTTCGTGGCCCTGTCCAGCACGGGAATGCCCGCGTGGCTGGCCCGCCTCCTCCCGCCGTGGGGGTATTACACGCTGGTCACACCCGTCGACGCCCGCGATACCGAGATGGTCTCGCTGGATCCCTCGTATCTGAGCGTCGTCGCCCTCGGGGTCGCGGGCGGCGCACTGTTCATGCTGGTCACCCGCCTGTTCGACCGTCAGGAGGCCTGAGCCATGGGTTCGGTCCGAGCCGAGTTCCTCAAGCTGAAGCGTTCTCTGAGCTGGGTCGTGGTGGTGCTCCTGCCGCTGCTGGCCGTGCTCACCGGAGCGGCCAACACGGTCGTCTCCGGTCAGCCGCTCGAAGACCACTGGCACACCCTGTGGATGCGGGTGGTGGTCTTCTACGGCCTGTTCCCCCTGGCCGTCGGTGTGGCCGTGCTGGCCTCGCTGGTGTGGCGGGTCGAGCACCAGGACGGCAACTGGAACGCGCTGATGGGCCGGAAGGTGTCGAGCTTCCACGTGGTCGTCGGCAAGACGGTCGTGCTCGCCGTGCTCGCGGCGGCGATGCAGGCGGTGCTGGTGGTGGGCGTCATCGTCGTCGGCAAGCTGGTGTTCGCGCTGCCCGGGACGCTGCCGCCCCGGTACCTGCTGGCCAGCGTCGTCATCGTGCTGGCGTGTCTGCCCGTGGCGGCGCTCCAGTCCGGACTGTCGATGCTGATGAGGTCCTTCGCCGCCCCCGTGGCCGTGGCGCTGCTGGGGGCGACCGCGGGGGTGCTGCTGCTGATGACCCGGCTCGAACCCGTGGCGATGACGCTCCCGTACGGGCTGCTCAGCCGGGCGACCCAGCTGGGCACCGGGATGTTCGCGGACACCGGGACCGTCACCACCGGCCTCGTGGCCGTCGTCGTGGTGGTCTCCCTCGGTCTCACGGCGGTGCTGATGGCCGGGGCCTCCGCCGTTCTGGACCGTCGCGACATCCGCTGACGGCGCGCGCGACCCGCGAGTTCGGTTCGCGCGGTCCGTCCAGTCGCCGGGTCTCCGGGTCGCCTGCGCCTCGCTGGTCCGCTCGCTGGAAGCCGGGTGATGTGCTGCGGTTGAGCTGTCCTGGGCGCAGGTGTCAGGAGGGCTGGCGCTGAGCGCGCCACTCCGGGGCGAGCACCGACCAGACCTCCATGTCGTGGCGCTCGCCCCGGTAGACGTAGCTCTCCCGCCGCTGATGGTTCCAGCCAGCAGCCCGCCTCGGCGGTGCCGTGTGCGATGTTCATGTGCGGAAGAGGACGCCGCCGAGCGGCTTGTCGCCTGACCAGATGCCGTAGATGCCTCCGGTGTCGGTCGCGGCCTTCTCCGCGTACGAACGCAGGTAGGACCGGCTCGACTCCAGGTCCACGATGACGACCGGTGGATCAGCGCCAGAAGCCGACGATGGCGGCGATGACCAGTAGTTTTACGAGCCAGTCACCGGCGTGGAGGGCCGCGAGCCTCCACGGCACGTTCTCATGGAAGACCGATCCGGCCAACAGCACGCCGGGGAACCCGACCCACAGCACCAGCCCCAACACCAGCGCGCCCGGTACGCCGACGGCTCCCGTCGCGGAGGCGAGCCAGGCCAGTACCGTCGCCAGGACGAGGTTGCGAACCAGTTCCACGGGCAGCAGCAGCGCCATCGGCTTCGGCTCCGCCGAGGGGCCCAGCTCCTTGAGCTGTTTGGCGAACACGCCGTACCACACACCACTCACGACGAACGCGGCCACGGCCGCCGCTCCGATGGCCAGAAAATTCAGCTCGGGCATCACACTTCTCCTGTCGGGGACGCTCTCACCGCCGCCGGAGCGCAGACATGTCGGTCCTGAGGGGTAACGGCGGCGAATCGGTCTCGCAAGGACAGACCTTGCCGTGCGGCCGAACTCATCGGCCGCTCGCAGGAATGTTGTGAAGCCTGTGACGAGTGAACTCCACATCCATGGAATGAACCCTCGAACGCGCGGCGTAACTGCGACGAGCGGACCGCCTGGGTCCCGTATAGGCGGGGACGGCACTCCTGACGGAGGAGCGGCTGTCCTCGGGCGCAGCCGTCAGGAGGGCTGGCGCTGAGCGCGCCACTCCGGGGCGAGCACCGACCAGACCTCCATGTCGTGGCGCTCGCCCCGGTAGACGTAGCTCTCCCGCAGCACGCCGTCCCGGACCATGCCGAGCCGCCGAGCCACGGCGATGCTGGCCTCGTTCGCTGACGAGGCGTGCCACTCCATCCGGTGGATGCCCCGCTCCTCGACGGCCCAGTCGATGATCAAGCGTGCGGCCCTGGTCACCAGCCCGCGTCCCGCGGCTGACGGTTCCAGCCAGCAGCCTGCCTCAGCGGTGCCGTGCGCGAGGTCCATCGTGCGGAAGAGGACGCCGCCGAGGAGCTTTTCGCCTGACCAGATGCCGTAGATGCCTCCGGTGTCGGTCGCGGCCTTCTCCGCGTACGAACGCAGGTAGGTCCGGCTCGACTCCAGGTCCACGATGACGTCCGGAAGCGCGATGTAGCGTCCGATGAACTCGCGCCCCCGGTCGATGTTGGCCAGGAACTCATCGGCGTGCCGGGGTTCGAGCGGGCGCAGTTCCGTGCCGTCCACATCCAGGGGCAACGCGAACATCGCCAACCTCCTCCATAACCGGTCCGTGCACATGGTGGACGGGATCATCCCATGGCGGTGTTGTCGGACTCCGCTGAGGGTTTCGGTCATGAGGGCTGGGCTGAGCCCGGACGGTCCTGTGCCCTATCTGTTCGGGCGTGTGCTTACCGCTGGCGGACCTTGAGTGTGTTGAGGAGGCCGGTCCACTCGGGGGTGGTGAAGGCGAGGTGGCCGAGTTCGCGGTTCTGGGTGTCCCGAACCCGGGTTTCGGTCCAGCCTTCGGCGACTTCCACGCACTCGCCGCCTGAGCTGCCGCTGTGGCTGCTTTTGTGCCAGTCGGAGACCTCGACGCAGTCACCACCGTCGGTGCTGTAACTGGACTTGCGCCAGTTCGAGACCTCAACGCACTCGCCGCCGTTGGTGCTGTAACTGCTCTTACGCCACTTCATGCACTGCTCCATCGCAATACTGGGTACCTCGGCAGTTCCGAGGTACCCAGAGCGACTGGCTTTAACGCGCCTTGAGGGTGTTGAGGAGGCCGGTCCATTCGGGGGTGGTGAAGGTGAGGTGGCCGAGTTCGCGGTGCTGGGTGTCGCGCACCAGCACGCTCTGGCCCTCAGCGACCTCTACACAGTTTCCACCGCCGCCACCGGAGTAGCTGGACTTGTGCCAAGCCATGTGGTTGGCCTTCTTGAAAGCCACTTCGTGCCTCATCCTTCGTATCGTTCGCTGCGGATGTGCTGGATGCGTTTGACGGACTCCTCAGTGCTCAGAGCCTGGCTCTGAGCCTGCTGGAAGATGCGCGAGAAGAGTCCGATCTCGTGCTCCTTCTCCAGGTAGACAGCTCCTGCCCGATACTCGACAAGCACAACGTCGTCGAAGGTGACGTTGGCCAGCAGGTCCGGGAATTGCATGATGACGAAGCTGCCCTCGCTGGCGGCGTGGGCACCGCTCTCGAAGGGCAGAACACGCAGGTTCACGTTGGGCAGTTCGGCACGTTCCAACAGAACGGACAGCTGCTCGCGCATGACCTCCGTGCTGCCGACCGTCCGGTAGAGGGCGCTCTCGTTCATCACAGCATTGAGCTGGAGGGGTTCATCCTCGCTCAGGCGCTTCTGACGTTGCAGGCGCACGGTGACGTGGGCTTCGATCTGCTCGTCCGAACCAGCGTCAACGTCGGCCCGGAGCACAGTGCGGGCGTAGTCCGCAGTCTGGAGCAGACCGGGGATCGTGCCGTCCTCGTAGTTCAGCACGGTGTGCGCTTCGGACTCCAGGCCGATGTAGGACTCGAACCACTCGGGAATGTCCCGGTGCCTGTGCCACCAGCCGAGTTCCTTCTGCCTGGCCAGGTCGACGAGCTTGTCCCGGTCCTCCTGTGACAGCCCGTAGAACTCGCTGAGCACGTACACGATCGGCACGGGCCAGGGGTTCTCCGCCTTCTCGTACTTGGTCAGCGTGCCCGGGCTGATGTCGGCGTGGCGAGCTGCGGTTCCGCTCTTGATCCCCGCCCGGATGCGGGCGCGCTTCATGACGCGGGCGATGGTGCGCCGGGTGACGCCTGCTGGGCTCTGCCCCACTGATGACCTCCAGGAGCCGGGATGCGTCCAGTTTGGCGCATCTCTCCCTGGAGAGCCAACTTCCGGCAACTATGTCCTGAGCAAATTTCCCTGAACAGTATTGCGCTGTGCTGTGACTGTCTGCATACTCATTGTTCAGGGGAAAGCCTGGCTGGGCTTCCCTTGATGCGAGGGAGTTTGCGATGAACAGCTTTGGTGTACCGCGACCGAGGCGGGCGGTGGAGGACGGCGGGGGCGAGCTGCCGCGTCGGGGGAGGGGCGGTACCGGGGTGCGCACGGCGTTCTTCGGGTCTGAGGTGAACCAGGTGGCTCAGATCCGTAGCTGGTGCCAGCGAGGCGCACGGGTTCAGGTCCACCGCACCTTCTCCCTGGTGCTTGTGGCCAGCGAACTAGTCACCAACGCCTGGACGCACACCGCCTCCGGCGCCCCCGGCGGCCGGGTGAAGATCCAGATGCGGCGCCTGCCGAACCACGTCATCCACCTGGCGGTCACCGATGACGGGCCGCGACCGAGCCAACCCGCGCGCCTTCCCCGTCTGTCACCGAGCGGCGACGACCTCCGGGTCGGCGGGCGGGGCCTGCACCTCGTGGACAGCCTGTCCCTGGAGTGGGGCTGGAACGGCGAGCCCGGCATGCCTCTGACGGTGTGGGCGCACATCGACCCCTACGCCCCCGTCCCCGAGCCCGAGGCCGCTGAGGTCTGAGGCAGACCGACCACGAGCGGGAAGCGCTGCGGCCCCACCGGGGCCAATGACACCCGCGCGCGAAGGCGACAGAAAACAAGGTGCCCCGAACCGGTGTTACGAGCACCGGGCCGGGGCGTGATCACCACCTGAAAGCACCAGGAGGAGACCGTGGAAAACCCTATCGGCAGGCACCGCAGGCGTCACCGTTCGTGGGCCGAACAGCTACGGGCGCTGTGCGCCGCCGCGCTCGCGTGGATGCTGGGACACCTGCTCGGTACGCGTCGCCAGACCAGGGCCATCGAGATCACGCCGCTGCGCCCCGAGCTTCCGCCCGTCCCCGTGCCGCGACCGCGACCTGTCCCTGAATCGCGACCCACCTCCGCGTCACGGCCCGCCCCCACGCTGCGGCCTGCCACTGAGTCACGGCCTGTCCCCGAGGCGCGGCGTCCCGCTCCGCATCCCGACCTCACGGCGGGCGCGCTGGTCCGTCCCTACATGCCTCCGCTGCCACGGGTTCCGGTCGGTGACCTGCTGGCCGCACCGCCTTCCGCCGCGTTCACGGCTTCTGCCACGACCACAGCTCACGCCACGGCCGCAGCTTCCGGCACAACAACGGCTTGCGCCACGGCAACGACTTCCACCACAACCGGCACCCCGGCCGGAGAGTTCGACGAACTCCGGGACCGGGTGCGCCTCTGGTGCGCCCTGTACGGCTGAGGCTCCCCATGTGAACTGTGAATCCAACCAAGGGCCCGCGAGGCTGCGTGGCCGCCCAGCTGCCCAGCCGCTCAGCCTCGTGGGCATTCCCAGTGACCGCCGACTACCTCGGGTACCAGGTCGAACCGTTCGAGGAACGCCTGGACCAGATCCTCCACGTCACTGGAGCCGGACACGCACCACGCCTGGTGGCCGCTGTTGAGCACGGACAGGAACACCGAGGCCAGGACCCCCGGACGCGGGTCGGTGGCCGGGTCCACGCCGGTGCGCTGGCCCAGCGCCCGCGCCAGCCGCTCCTGCCTGCTGTGGCAGTAACGCATGTTGACCTCGATCAGCTCGGGGCTCTCGGACACCAGCCCCATGGCGCTGCCCTGGAGGTGGAGCATCTCGCGTTCGAGGTAGTCCCAGTGGTCGAGCATCGCGTTGCGCAGCGCGGTGAACGGCGACTCGTCGGCGGGGCGGGCGAGCAGGGCGGCGAACAACTGCTCGTCGATGTCCTCGACCGCCTCCAGGACCACGTCCTCCTTGGAACCGAAGTAGCGGAAGAACGTGCGCTGGGAGACCCCGACGCAGGAGGCGATCTCCTCTGTCGTCGTCCGCTGGTAACCGTTCTCGTGGAACAGGCGCAGCGCCGACTCCATGAGGGACTCGCGCATCCGGGCCTTCTTGCGCTCGCGCAGCCCGAGCTGCTCCCCCGGTTCGGCGCTCGTCGTGCTCATGGACGTGCCTCCCGCGTGTTGGCTCTGCCCGCTGGTCTCGGCTCTGTCGACCGAGGTCTGTCGACCGAGGATACCGTGTGAAACAGATTACGTCAGCGACTGACAAAACGCACTTGCTGCAAAGAGTCAGCGGCCGACATAATCATGCGGACGACGACATCGGCACGCAGGGGGAACCATGACCGCACAGACCGTCCCGAAGGCGGCTCCGGAGACGGAGCGGAAGCAGCGCTGGACGGAGAGCCCCTGGGCGACCCTGGTCGCCATCGCCTTCGGCGTGATGATGGTGGCGCTGGACGGCACCATCGTGGCCGTCGCCAACCCCGCGATCGGCACGAGTCTGGGCGCCTCGCTGGCCGAGCTCCAGTGGGTCACCCACGGCTACCTGCTCGGACTGGCGGTCTTCCTGATCACGGCGGGCAAGATCGGCGACCGCTTCGGCTACCGCAACACCTACCTCGTGGGCGCGGTCGGCTTCGTCCTCAGCTCCGTGGCGATCGCGCTGTCCGCCGGTGTCATCATGCTCGTCGCCTTCCGGGTGCTGCAAGGGATTTTCGGGGCGCTGCTCCTGCCCTCGGCGATGGGCCTGCTGCGCGCCAGCTTCCCGCCCAGCAAGCTCGGCCGGGCCTTCGGCGTCTTCGGCAGCCTCATCGGCGCCGCCACGGCGGGCGGCCCCATCCTGGGCGGCGTCCTGGTCGGCTCCCTCGGCTGGGAGGCCGTCTTCTACATCAACGTCCCGGTGGGCGCGGTCGCCCTCGGACTCGGCCTGTGGCTGCTGGCCGCCAACAAACCGACCGACGCCGGGAGCCGGATGGACGTTCCCGGCATCGTGCTGCTGAGCATCGCCATCTTCGCCCTGGTGTGGGCCCTGGTGGAGGCGCCCAGCGTGGGCTGGGGCCACCCCGTCACACTGGGCTCGCTCGCCGTCACGGCGGTCTTCGCCGTGGCCTTCCTCGTGTGGGAACGCCGCGCGGAGCAGCCCCTGCTCCCGCTCGGCCTGTTCGCCAACCCCTCGGTCTCCATCGGCGCCGTCCTGACGGTCGCGATGGCGCTGAGCCTGATGGGGTCGCTGTTCTTCATCACCTTCTACCTCCAGGGTGTGCGGGGCATGAGCCCCGCCCAGACGGGCCTCCAGCTCATCTCCATGACCGCGCTGATGGCGGTCACCTCGCCGATCGCGGGCCGGGTCCTGGACCGGGTCGGCGCCCGGCCGCCCACGACGGTGGGTCTGCTGCTGGCGGCGGCGGGCATGTTCATGCTGTCGCTCTTGGGGACCGACACGGGCGTGCTCTACATCTCGGCCGGGTTCGTCCTGCTCGGCATGGGTCTGAGCCTGATCATGACCGGCGCCACCGCGGCGATCATCGGCAACGCCCCCGTGCGGTACGCCGGTGTCGCCTCGGCCGTGCAGCAGGCCGCCATGCAGCTGGGCGGCTCCCTCGGCACGGCGGTCCTGGGCGCGGTCATGTCCGCGACGATCGTCTCCACCCTGCCCGGCCACTTCGCCGCGGCGGGGCTGGCCGAACCCGCCGCCGAGGAGCTGGCGGGCATGCAGGGCGTCGTGGCCCAGGGCGGCGCGGTGCTGCCCGAGGGCGCGCCCCCGGAGGTCGTGGCGGCCGTGACCGAGGCCAGCAACCTGGCGTTCATGGAGGGCCTGCAACTCGCCTTCACCATCGCGGCGGCGGTCATGCTGGTCGCCGCGGTGCTGTCGCTGTTCATGCGCTCGGGCAGGATGACCGACGGCCCGGCCGTCCACATCTAGCCGGGGGTGAGGCCCGGTCCGGCACGCGGGGGCGCCGGGCCGGATCTACGGCGACGCCGAACCGGGGCCGTGGGGAACTGGTGACTCTCCGGTCCCCGGATGAGTTGGACCGGCCTCGGACCCCGGGCACGCCGATGCCGCACGGGTGCGCGGGCACGCCCATGCTGCCGAGGACTGTGGGCCCCCTATATCCAGGAAACCGCGAAAGAAGAGGCGGCACCACCCCCTGTGGACAAGGGTGGTGCCGCCTTCGCTGTACCGCCTCTATCGTGCCGCTTTCACGTCCGTGCCACCTCCGCTGTGCACGGCGCTGCCGACCGCGACCGACCGACTTGACTGTCCGAAACCCCTCCGGGCCCGGACCGGCGGCTCAGGTCGTGTAGTCGGCGTTGATCCGGATGTATCCCTCGGTCAGGTCGCACCCGTAGGCAGTGAAGGCGCCGTCGGCGATGCCCAGGCCCACGCCGATCACCACCTCGTCGCCCTTCATGTGCTGGGCGGCGCGCTCCAGCACCTCGTCCGTGGCCTCCGCGGGGTAGGTCTCCACGTCGCCGAAGGAGATCCGCACGTTGTCGGGGAGGATGTCGGTCTCCTCCTCGCACTTGCCGACCGCCATCGTCACCCGGCCCCAGTTGGGGTCCGCGCCGTGCACGGCGGTCTTCACCAGCGGGGAGTTCACCACGGCCTTGGCCACCCGCTTGGCCTGGGCGTCGTCGCGCGCGCCGCTCACGCGTACCTCGATCAGCTTGCTGGCGCCCTCGCCGTCGGAGGCGATCATCCGCACCAGCTTCAGGGCCACCTCGTGCAGCGCCGCCTCGAACTCCGCCGCGTCCACCGGCCCGGCCAGCCCGTTGGCGAACACCGCCGCCGAGTCGCTGGTGGAGGTGTCGGTGTCGATGCTCAGCGCGTTGAACGTGCGGTCCACCACCCGGCGGAACACCTCGTCCAGCACCGGCTGCTCCAGTTCGGCGTCGGTGAAGAACCAGGCCAGCATGGTCGCCATGTTCGGCTCGATCATGCCGACGCCCTTGGCGATGCCCGTCAGCGTCGCCCCGCCCACCGTCGCCGAGGCGGTCTTGGGCCGGGTGTCGGTGGTCATCATCGCGGCGGCCGAGCGGTCCAGGTCCGCCGGGGGGAACTCCGCGGGCAGCGCGTCCATGTAGGCGCGGACCTTCTCGATCGGGTACGGGCGGCCGATCACGCCGGTGGAGGCGACCAGCACCTCCTCGGGCGGCACCCCCGCCGCCCGCGCCACGCGCTCCTGGAGCTCGTGGGCGTGGCTGTCGCCGACCCTGCCCGTGGCCACGTTGGCGTTGCGGGCGATCACCGCGACCCCCCGCGCGCTGCCGTCGGCCGCCGAGCGGCGGCTGAGCAGCACGCTGGGTCCGGCGAACCGCGACCGGGTGAACACGGCGGACACGCGGGCGGGGACCTCCGACACCACCGCGAAGAAGTCGTCGTTGGGGTCCTTGATCCCGATGTTTCCGGCCACGCCGCGGAAACCTGCGGGCACGGGGGTCTGGCTGCTCATCGTCCTCCTCGGGGCTTCTCCGGCGCCAGACTACTCCGCCGCGTGCCGCGGCCCTCATTACGGCTGCGACCTGCGAGGGTTTCGTCCTGTGCACCTCCGGGACCCGTGTGACAACAACCTGATAACGGGGTATCGCCGGAAGACGAGACCATCCGGGGGGAGGCGTGTTGTGCGTGATGGTGACTGGCTCACGGAGACAGGGGCGCGGATTCGGGGCGTCCTGAAGGTGATGGTGGACGCCGGGTGGCTGCCCGGCGGCGCGGCCGTGATCGGCACCGGCGGCATGTGGGAGTTCGTCGCGGTCGGCCGGATCGACGGCGAGCACGACACCGCCCCGGACGTGGCCTACGACGTCGCGAGCCTGACGAAGGTCATGGCGACCTGGCCGCTGGTCGGCCAGGCGGTCGCCGAGGGGATCATGGACCTGGACGCCCCGATGTCGGAGTACCTGGACGTGGACCACCTCCCCGGCGCGGAGGTCACCACGCGGCAGATCCTCACCCACACCGGCCGCCTCAACCCGGTGACCTGGCTGGAGAGGTACGTGGGCACCGACCAGGACCTCGCGGAGGCCATCCTCGCCGACCCGCTGGAGGAACCGGGCTACGCCTACGTCGACCGCGGGTTCATCCTGCTCGGCATGCTCCTGGAACGCCTCTACGGCACGGGCCTGGACCGGCTGGCCCGCGACCTGTGGGAGCGGATGGGCATGCGCTCCACCGCCTTCGGCCCCCTGACGCGTTCGCCCGGTGTGGCGCCCACCGAGCGCCGCATCCCCGGAGCCGCCCCCACCTGGGGGGTGGTGCACGACGAGGCGGCCGCGCTGATGGGCGGCGTGGCGGGGCACGCCGGGGTGTTCAGCACCGCCATCGACCTCGGCGCGTTCACCCGGGAGATCCTGCGGATGCACGACGGCGGCCGGGGGCCGGTGCCGTCCTCCTACGTGCGCACGAGCTGGCAGCCGCACGTGGACGCGGGGGCGCGGCTGTGGCGCGGCCTGGGCTGGCTGGTCACCCCGGAGGGTGTGGTCTACCACAACGGTTTCACCGGGACGAGCCTGTTCATGCACCCGCAGAGCGGCCGGTACGTGGGCGTGCTCACCAACGCCGTGCACTACGGGCGCCACCGGACCGGGCTGGTGGACCTGCGGTCGGCCGCGCGGTCGGCGCTCACGCCGCAGGCGCACGAGTCGTCGTCCTGAGACGGAAGGCGACGACGGAGGCGGGTGTTGGGAGCGCGCCCACACGCCGGACGGAGACGGGGACGGGTGGGCAGGCAGGACAAGCCCACGAGCCGCACCGTCAACGTTTCCGGTCAGCACATCAGCACATCAGCGCGTCACGCCCCGGAGTCTTACCTGAAGGCGTCATGCCTGGGGGCATCACGTCCTGGAGACGTCACGCCCCGGAGGCACCGCGAATCGCGTCGGCGAGCCCGCCCAGGAGGTCGGCCAGCCCCGCGGGACCGGAGACGACCAGGTCGGCGGCGTCGGCCACGGCGGTGACCTCGTCCGAGGACGAGCACACGTTCAGGCCCTCGACGCCCTGGGAGCGCAGCCCCACCACGGCGTCGAACGCGGGCAGGTCGCCGAGGTCGTCACCGGCGTAGAGCACCGCGCGCGGACCCGCCTCGGCGACGAGCGCGGTGAGCGCCGCGCCCTTGTCCACCCCCAGTGGACGGAGCTCGACGACCATCCGGCCCGGCTCCACCTGGAGGTCCGACCGCCGCGCCAGTTCGCTCAGGGCGGGCGTGAGCAGGGCGAGCGCGCCGTCCGGGTCGGCGGTGCGCCGGGTGTGCACCGCGAGCGAGCGCCCCTTGTCCTCGATCCAGGTGCCCTCCGGGGCGCCCAGGCCGTCGAGCAGGCCGGGCAGCTCCTCGCGCACCACCTCCACGCCGGGCGGCGCGGGGACGGCGACCACGCGGCCGCCCTCCCAGCGCTCGGCGCCGTAGTGCCCCAGCACGGTGATGCCGGGCACCCGGTCCAGGCCGCCCAGCCGCACCGCCGTCTCGGCGGGGCGGCCGGTGACCACGGCGACCGAGCCGATGAGCCCGGCCAGGTCGGCGAGCACGTCCACGATCCCCGGGTAGGGGGCGGACGTGCGCGGGTCGGCGACGATGGGCGCGAGCGTGCCGTCGAAGTCGAAGGCGGCCAGCGCCCGCCCGGGTGCGGCGAGGAAGGCGTCGAGCGCGGTGCGCCCGGCGTCCGTGCTGGGTTGGGGCAGGGACATGGAGGGCCTTTCCGGTGGGGCCGCGGATGCGGGCCGGGCGGGACCGCCAGACTACCGACGCGCCCCCGCGCCGACGGGACTCCACCGCATGTGTGACGGCTGTCTCACCGGATGTCCGTGCGGTGTCGGGTGCGCGGTCGGCCTCGTGGGACGCAACGGCGCCGCCGCTCTCCGTCGCGGGGGTGGCCCGGAGAACGATCTTCGGATTCGTCCCCACCACGGCGTGCGGGTTCGTTAACGTGTTCGAT